>CAZOEV010000380.1:0-3553 GCA_964578915.1 uncultured Lentimicrobiaceae bacterium | reverse complement strand
AACTTATACTTAGTAAAAACAAAGCTGTGATAATTATCTTTTTCATATTAATTGAATTTTCGGATTATTGTACATTGATTTTAACACTCTGGGCTTCTTGTGCATTGGAAAGCTGCAACACATACATGCCAGCTGGCAAGTTAAGCGGCAGCGACTGCAAACCAGCTTCATTGATAGCCTGTTGCGCAACAAGGCGACCTTGCAAGTCATATACGGCCAGTTGTGCTTTGTCCAACGTATTGTTCACATACAGGCGGTTATCAACCATATACGCATTAAGCGTGGCAGCCTGATCCTGCTCGCCAATTCCCACAGCACCAAAATGAAGGAGGAAACGGTCAGGAGCATCGCCTTCCGAAGCGGTGAAGGAGTATGCGCCATCAGTTGTCAAATTATGCCGATTACCTGTTTGTAAATCTTCAAGGAATAATACATTGTTTTCAAAATTTATTCCCAGTTCACTTACGCTGATTCTGTATATCCCATCTGCTGGAATTGTAGTTCCAATAATAATAGGTTGTTCCAGACTGACATTAGGGATTGAATTCACAGAAAGTCGTTTATCATCACTTGAAACTGTGTAAAGGTTTGGCATATTCGTATTATTACTATAAAACTTTATGGCATCAGAGCGATCTCTATTCAAGCTTGCGGATTCATTTAAAGATATAGTGGCTTCATCAAAATAGGAATCGTTTGTTACAAGCAATTTTAAATCAGATGAAACGTCTTTATTTTTATAGAAAGTTCCACCATGAGCCTTCATGCTACTAGTAAAATCAAAACTACCAGCAGTTTGTGCTATAACGAAAAAGCCCTGATTAGCAGCAATATATGCACCTGGGTTTGTGCCGTTTACTGGCTTATATTTTTCGGTAACACCAGCTTCATTACTCACTCTGTCATAAACATAAGCATAATCATCTGTGAAAAGTGTTCGTAATGCTCCATTCCAATCAATACCAGAAGTGTAAGGGTTACCAATGAGGTTTGCACCTGCATAATCACCTGATCCTGATTTTGATATAGCAATATTAATAGTTCCATTATTGAGCACACCGGAAAATGTCTTGGTTTGATCTGCTGCCTGCATAGACACCAAATAACCTTTTGCTGGTGTGAACGTAGTAATATTATTAGTGCCAACTTTTTGATTAAGCCAAGTGGCACTGGCTTCGTCATAGGCATAAAAGTCATAACCTGTAGCATCACCATAGGTTCCTGTTGGTGTCCAGTTATTAACATCTATTATCGTTTGTGATGCAACAGGAGAAGAAACAAGACGCCATGTTTCAGCGCCACTCATGTATCGCTCAGATGTTATGCTGCCAGTTGCAGTGCCGTTTACAATTAATGAGCCTGTTCCGCTTAAAACGGATTTGATGGTAAGGCTGCCATCTACTGTTAGATTGTAGCAGTTTGCGGTTTCATCGGAGTCAACAATAATGTCAGTTTTAGCGGCATCAATGGTTACATTGGTGTTTGCCCCAGGAACCTGATTTGGATTCCAGTTGTTTGCATCTCCCCAGTTAGTTGTGGATGCACCTCCGTCCCAAATATAAGCGGCAGGATCTTCAGTGTTATTAATTACCCCAGGATCGGCGTTAGTTCTATTATCACTAACCCATGTTGTGGTTGGGTACTGATAATGTCTTACCCCATCGGCTACTGACTGATTTGTAGCATCTATCAGTGTTCCGTCATCAACGTTTGTTGTTCCTCCATCTTTTATTGCCCACTGTCGACCTGTTCCAAAATAAATCGCAGTAGATCCTTGATAAAAGTTAGCCTCATTTGGGTATGCACCCCATTCAGATTCGAATTCAGCTTTTGTTGCGCCACGAGAAATGACAATAATTCCATTTGCGGGAATTTGAGTGTCTCCACTTCCATCACCACTAAAATCAAATGTCAACTCAGCAGCTCCTCCTCCAGATGGGTACATAATTATTTTCGAGTTTGATAGATCAATCATGTTTGAACTGTTATTATAAAGCTCCATAAATTCAGATTTATAATCACTTGCTGCATCACTAACCTCGCTAATAAAAACTACACCAGCTGAAGGTGCCGCAATTGAAGGCGCTTCATCAGTTGTTGCGCTTCCTGATAGTGGTGTTCCATCTGTTTTATAATTAATGGTAACACCTGATCCATTATAGGCATAAATTTTAAAGTAATAAGCCGTGCTTTCATCCAAACCGTTAAATTGGAATGTTTGAACGCCGGAAGCTACGTTTTGAACCAATATTCCGTTAGCTTCTGCTGTTTCATCGACAGGCGCAACTATGCTTGCATAATCAACATCACTTCCTTTAATTAGATACCCTTCTGCTGCAGGATCAGCATCAATCCAAGTAACAGTAATCGCGCTGTTCGTGTTGGCTGTAGCAGTGAAGCTTATTGGGTGAGCTGAGGGTTCGGTGGCTAAAGTTGTAGTATTGGCTGTTACACCTGACGAGTAGTTTGTACTGCCATCAACCGACCAAATTTTATAAAAATATTGGGTATTGGAAGTAAGGCCTGTATGGCTAAAGGCACCATCATCATCAGTACCCAAAGAAGTACCTCCCCCGGGAATAGATGCGCTGGCAGCATAGCTTGTTCCGTCAACGGGATCACCAAAAGTACCGTCTGAGCTCCAGGCGATCAACACATCATTTCCGTCACCGTTTTCAGTCCAGGCAAGGTCAATTTGATCTGATGCGCTGGCTGTGGCAGAAAAATCTGTTGGAGCATCGGGGCCGGAGCCTCCCGAAAAACCAGTCCAGGTAATGTCATCTACAATTACTTGCGTAGAAGTAATGTTATCAATTCTGATTACAATGTCTCCGGCAAGATTAATATTATTTACCGTAAAAACATGCTCATTGTAGTCATCAAAAGCTGTTGATGTTCCTTTTGAAGTACCATTGATAAAAAGCTCAACCTGTCGATTTCCAGACCCTGTAAAACCTTTGTACAGCTTCACGCTAAAATTCCCAATTCCACCCGAAATAATACTTGATGTAACTGAACTGTTATCAGCAACCCTACGTAGCATTAAGGCGGGTAGGTCAATACCTGAATTATTTGCATCTCCATTTGCATCCCTTGATTCAACATATGTCCAGGTAATTCCATTGTTACCCACAAACGAATTATTTGCGTAGGAAGCAGTAGCATTTGAATTTGTGAAATCTTCCATTCCGCCACCACTACTGGCAGCAGTAACTGTATAGCTCTGCTCACTTGATGTGGTTTCATCTGAATTATTATCTATGGCATATACCTCATAATAAACTGTTGTTCCATCCAATTGTACAGGAATATCAGAATCTGTTGTGTAAGTATCACCACTGGTATTTGTCATCGAAATAGTTGTACCCAAACTTCCTGAAGTTGTACCCCAATGTACCTCTGCTCCAAAAATACCGTCTGCATCAGTTATTGTAGCCGAAACACTAGCAGTTTCTGCAGGTGTTGGCGTTTCAGGTGTGTTGGTAATGCTGGTTATTGAAGGCCCAGAAGCACCTGAAGTATAGGTTACTTCAAAATCGTCAACATATATTCT
>CAZOEV010000379.1:0-3554 GCA_964578915.1 uncultured Lentimicrobiaceae bacterium | reverse complement strand
ATCCCTATGGCTTTTAAGTATTCGTGGCGGGCGTGTTCCATATAGTGTTGATAGTTTGCGTTATTTACAACGCCTTGCATATCACATTCGTAATCACGCACTTTAAGCTGCATTGAAAAGGGGTTATCTGTCATTTTGTAGGGTTTATGTGGTGAAGAGTTTACGGGTTAATGTGTTTAAGAGTTTACGGGTTAATGAGTTTAAGGGTTTACGGGTTAATGGGTTTACGGGTTGAAGAGTTTACGGGTTAATGTGTCTTGTCCTGAAATAGGTTTACAGCAAAAGTAAACTTAAAACAGGATTATGAAAAGAAAAGTAAACCATTTTCCGGACGAGTCAGATTGAGATAAAAAAATTCAAGATCGTGTTACAGTTATTTCACGTGTTTCAATCTTTGAATTCTGCGAGGAGGCACGACGAGCAGAGATTGAACCTGCCTGCAGACAGCAGGAAGGCAGGTCTTTGAATCCTTGAATTTTTAAATCTCCTAAATAAGACCAAGCGGATAGAAAATTAGACAAGAAAGTGTGCCCCAAAATAATATTGTTAGCAGAGATACCAGAAATATCCAATGTGATCTGCGGTAGAGTTTTCGGATGACGAAAGCGCTTACAGGAACTGACAAAAATGGCGAGGTGATAATAAATGGCCAAGGACCCACTTTATTACGGTATTTGAGCATATTGCGCAACCGTCGAAAGCGTTTTCCGGCTTTCTTAGCGTTTTTCTGTGGCCTTTTCCAACTCACCCAGTCTGATGCATAATAAAAGAAAATAAAGCCAGCCAATCCACCTGCATTTACAGTGATAAGCGTTTCGGTGAGCGACATGCCAGCCAAATACGCCACTGGAGGCGTCATAAGCAGTCGCACGCTGGCCAAAAAGGCAATGCTGAGGTATTGCAGGATAAGGGCCAATTTATTGTTTTTTGATAAAATTAATCAGGTTGTCTGAAGCCTCTTCCAGCAGGTCGATCACCAGATCAAAACCTTTTGAACCACCATAATAGGGGTCTGGAACATGGTCGATATCCTGGCGCGAAAAGAACTCACTCATGCGCAACACTTTATCCATTTGCTTAGTATCAGTGGCTTTTTGGCGTAGGTCGTCATAATTTTGATCGTCCATAGCGATGAGGTAATCAAAATTGTCGAAGTCGTAGCTTTTTACCCGGCGTGCCAGACTGGTTAATTCATAACCTCTGGCTTTAGCTGTTTGCCGCATACGGCGATCGGCTTTTTCGCCTTCGTGCCAAGCCGAAGTCCCGGCAGAATCCACTTCAATTTGCAGTCCTGCATTTTGGGCTTTATGTATAAAAATTCCTTCAGCGGCAGGCGATCGGCAGATATTTCCAAGACAAACAAAAAGGATTTTCATAAAGATGTGCGCTTGATGTTAAGGCACAAAAATAACAAGAACTGCCGGATGTGGAGGAATTTTTGATTCAATAACAGTTTGGCAGCATAAAATCGTAAATTTGCAGCTTGATTTTGCCTTCTTAGCTCAGTTGGTAGAGCAGCTCACTCGTAATGAGCAGGTCGCGAGTTCGAGTCTCGTGGAAGGCTCTGAAGATGAAGGGTTCCATAGCTTAGCTTTTGGAACCCTTTTTATTTGATAATCACAGCCTTGGCCTTGTAAGCGGCACTATGCGTGCGTCTTTCTTTTATCATAGGTCAGAAAATTAAGCATTAATAATTTTCTGTCCAAAAAAACTAGACCACTACATTAAATGAATGTCCGTTTCCTTTTTGAGGGTATTTAAATACGCTTGTTTTTCTGTTTTGCTCTTCATTTAATTATGTTTTTTCTGCTTGTTGCAACAACGGTGGCGCTATGAATAGTTGCCGATTGCGGATTCCTTCCTTTTCAAGTTACACAGAATTGCATGCGGGCTACAAATGCTGAATTTACTACTATCCCGGCAATTATTTATGAGCGCGTGTTGGCGTTTCGTTGTTTTTCTACACAGGGTTCGGCAAGGCAAGCTCTTTTGCAATTTTTGAATTTAGTGTTAGCTTGTGCGAATTGCAAATGTGCTTGACTGAGTAATGACCATAAAGAATCAATAAAATATTTAATATTATCCCAGGTCCAGACTTTTGTATTTAAACCAAAGATGTTAGTCCTATCATCTGTGTACGCCCATATACCAAGTATTTTAGTCTTTTCTTCTTTAGCGCATTGTATTTCCCGTTTTTGACCACTTGATCTGAGTGAATTTTTGCTTATCGATGGCAACCGTTTTAAAGCCTACAAAAAAATAAAGCATCAATGCATCATCAAAGGCGATGGGAAATATTTGTCGATAGCAGCGGCTTCCATCTTAGCCAAAACCCACCGCGATGAATTTATGAAAAATGCCCACGAGCAACATCCCGATTATAACTGGAAGCAAAACAAGGGTTATCCTACCCGCGCCCACAAACGCGCCATTGCACAATTTGGCACCACCCCACTCCACCGCATGACCTTTAACATGAGCGAACAGTTGAAGTTTGGTTTTTAAGTTATAGTCATAGCATGGCTTCCAGTCGTGCTGTGACTCTTAATTTTGTTTTTTTTCAAAAGGTTTTAAAAAAGCAGGGCACTAAGGGAAAATCCCCCATTGATTGTATCTCTAAAACCAAAACATTGAACAATGAAACACACATTTCCCTTTTTTTTCACCTTATTTTTACTTATCTCTACTTTTGTGGGATGCATTTCGGGCACCGACAAGCAAAGCCCGGGCAAACTATTTATTATCGGGGGCGGCGAGCGTCCACCCGCCTTGATGCAACAAATGCTTAATGCTGCCAATTTAAGCACCGATGATTATGTGCTTGTTCTTCCCTTTGCCAGCAGTGTGCCTGTGGAGGCTGCCGCCGGGGTAAGCAGGCAACTCAGCGACCTGGGCGCACAAAATATCGCTGCCCTTTTTCTAAATTCTGATTCTCTGTTAACTGCTGATGCACTCGATTCGGTACAAAATGCAGCTCTGGTTTACATTACCGGTGGCGATCAGAACCAGTTTATGGTCGTCGCACAGCGAACTGGGCTGGTGGAAGCAATCAGGGAGGCTTATTCGCGTGGTGCACTCATTGCAGGCACTAGTGCCGGTGCAGCGGTGATGAGCAAAAAAATGATTACCGGAAACCAATTGTCGCAAGCAGTTTATTCGGGAAGTTTTAAAACCATACATCAAAACAACATCGAAATTAAGGAAGGGCTGGGATTGCTCGCTTACGCTATCGTTGATCAGCACTTTATCCGTCGTATGCGCATGAACCGATTGATTGCCGTGGCTATCGAAAACCCGGGCGAAACCTGCATTGGCATCGATGAGTCAACGGCCATATTGGTACAAAATAGCCGTGCAGAAGTGGTGGGCAGCAGCCAGGTAGTAGTTTTAAATGTGGATAAAGATGCCGTATTTGCAGATAAGGGAATGCTTGGTGCCGATGGCATAATGATGAAATTGTTGCTTCCGGGTCAAAGTTTTGCCATCCATTAGTATTTTTGTAACTAATCAGTGTCAAAATGTATTATAACTTTCAGTATTACTCTGTGAAACTC
>CAZOEV010000378.1:0-3557 GCA_964578915.1 uncultured Lentimicrobiaceae bacterium | reverse complement strand
GTCACAATTTTCGCAGTCAAGTCTGATATTCAATGCACCAATCTTTGTAATGTCTTCGTGTTTAATTAAGTAAATAGGATAATATGACACATATTCATAAATACATTCAATCGCTAGAATATAATCTTGGCTTTCATTTAACTCCCAAAGTCTAATGTTAAATCCATCAGCAGCCAAGTCAACAGAGTCAGTTAATTGTATTTTATCATCCTTTGAAAATTGAATTTTATGAAATATCCATTCTTTGTCAGGGGTAATATTAATGTTCCAGCCTTGCGTGAGAGTTAATTCGGCTTTTTCAAAGCTATCCAAATCTACTTCTTTTAATGATTTCAGCTCCTGTCCAAATCCATTAAATAAAATTAAGCAAAAAAAGAAAATTATTATCTGTTGTTTCATAGTTCTACTTCTGTTTCCTTGCATTGGTGCCAACGAGTATATACACGCAATTTCGTATATCTTCAGCATATTGCAGTGGGTATCAACAAACAAAATTTTAGCTGACTTTCTCATCAGGTATGCTGTTTTTAATTTACCCTACAAACTTATTAAAATATTTCAATTAAACGTAGTGAAAATTAGTCTAATTGACACACTTAGCAATTCCATCGCAAGAGTGAAAAATTGTACAGAAAGCTAAAAACAGCTAAACAGCAGAAAAGTTCTACAACAGGATATAGTTCAATCACTTTTACCAGCCAGATAATGCCGTAGCTTTTCTTCAAAATTCTTAATTTCTTTTCCAGCAAGTCGCTCTTATTTAAACCATAACATATTTTAAAGGAATTGTGTTGAATTCACCCCGCTGGCGTGGATTTACTGCACTGAGCCTGTCGAAGTGCAATTCGTGCCAACTCTGGATAAAAATTGGTTTAAACCCTTTGTGCAACAAATAAAAAAGCCGGCTCACAATCGTGGCCGGCTTTTTTTGGTGTATTCAACAGAATTATTTGATAAACTTTCTAAATGTCTGTTGCTGATTATCGTCGATCAACTGCAGGATGTAAACGCCTTGTGGCAATTGACTTACGTTGATTTCAATTTCATTTCCATCGGTGTGCAAGTTATAAACACCTGCGGCTTGAAGCCTGCCATCAACACCAACTATTTGCCAGTTTAAAAAAGTATTTTGTTTGGCTTTGACAGCTAAATGCAGGCTTTCCACCACCGGATTAGGATACAAATCTCCGACTTCGATCCTTGCTTCAAGGCCCTGGATTCCGGTAATATTATTGCCATTAAAGGTCATATTAACCTGTGCAACTGCATTTTCGCCTGTTAGGTCAACGCGCACTTTATCTGCCGTAACGCCTGTTAGCTCAGGATAAATATAGTAAATGCCCTGTGCAAGGTTGGCGAAACCGAAGCTCCCATCGGAATTCACTTCCGTAAAGCCCAGCGACTCATTGTTCTCATTGAACAACAGCACTTTAATTTTGTCCATAAAACCTTCGCGAATGGCATTGTTACCAATCAGCCCGTTAATACTGTTGTTTCCTGAGACTGTGTTGGTTTCGCTAGCAACGAGGTTGATGTTGTAGGGATTTTGCGGCTGACCTAGACTTATTACAGAAGCATTTTCCCAGTTGATAACATCACCAAAATAAGTAGGCATATAATCTTCAGAATCCAGACTCATGGCATAAAGCAGGAAGTTGCCCTGCGGCACATAAGGGAAAGTATAAATGCCCGAAGCATCTGTTATGGCTCCTTCGAAGAAAGGCATAAAGTTTCCTATTGTATCCAAACTAAACAGCATTACCAGGCCTTCGTCCATGGGCAAATTGCCTTCAAAAACCTGTCCATAAAGCTGGTTATAGGCAATGCTATCGCCCAATACGATCATCTGCGACGAAACGGCAAAACATTGATTGTCGTCGTTAGTAAACAGATTCACGTAATAAATGCCAGGCGCATCATAAGTATGCGAAACCTGTGAGCCTTCGCCAGTTGTGCCATCGCCGAACTCCCAAAAATAATATGCAGGTACAGCAGATGAATGATTTCCATTGAAAAGCACTGTATTTCCAGCATTCTGGTATGTAAAATAGTTGAAGCAAGGCTGAACTACACCTACAGTAACATCTTCGCACCAAGTACTTTGGCAAAATTCGCCAGAAATGGTTAGGCAGACCTGATAAACTCCCTGCTGGTCAAAGTTGTGAACAGGATTTTGCTCAGAAGAGAATGTTCCGTCACCAAAATCCCAGCTCCAACTGCTGATACCTTCTCCATAAGACAGGTCATAGAACCACATGCCCAACATTGTATTAGAAGAATCAGGATAAGAAACAAATTGTGCGACACAGTCAGCAGAACTATCATAAACTATAATTTGATCGCAATAGGTTGAGGTACAACCTGCTTCACCGGCACCTTGAATGGTCAAACAAACATTGTAAATTCCCGGGGCACTAAAGGTATATACAGGATTTTGTTCAGTTGAAAAATCGCCATTACCAAATTCCCATATCCAGCTTACCGGATTACCAATACTCATATCCCAAAACTGCAAAGCAAGCGGCGATGGGTAAATGGAGTCGTTTGAGGGAAGCGCAAAAGTTGTAAACATGGCCTGACAAACGAGGCTATCGCCGCCAACAATAACTTGCTGACAGGAGAAATCGTAGCAGTTGGTGTCGTTAGACATCACGCTGAGGCAAACGTTGTATTCACCTGCCTGCAAATAATTATGGACTGGATTGATTTCGTTGCTGGTGTTGCCATCGCCAAAATCCCACGAATAAGTCGCAATATCACCTGTTGAAAGGTTCATAAACTCTAGCTGGTTGAAGTTATTTGGGAAACTAATATAGGTAAAATCAGCTACACAAGTCCCTGATTCGCTCAAATACACAAGCCCAGAAACTGTTGAAGTACAGGGGATAATAGTATCCACTATTGTGAGGGTAACTTCATAGGTTCCAGTGCTATCGTAAGTATGCACCGGATTGTTTTCGGCTGAGGTTTGGCCATCGCCGAAATCCCATGACGAAACAAAGCTATTGCCCATTGAAACATTTTGAAAATCGACGGTGAGGTCGCCAAGCAGCGTAAAATCAAACATAGCCGCACATTCTGGAGGCACATTGCCACCAACCATTACCGGTTGGCAATAAGCGTCGAAACAGCTCGAATCAGCAGCTGTAATATAGAGGCAAACATCATACACGCCTTCTAGCTCGTAAGTATGTTGCGGATTGGCTTCGGCAGAGGTGCTGCCATCGCCAAATTCCCACTGATAACTGAGGTCGCTTCCAACCGAATTATTAACAAAATTTACAGTAAGGTCTTCAAAATTTATATAGCCAAAAAATGCCTGGCATTCGTTTCCACCATTGTCGCAGATAACGAAATCCTGCTGAATAACAGTGCTATCGCCAAAGAAACCATGTTGATAGGTAATGGTGTCGTTACATGCCGCTGTTGAAAGGCTTACACTACCCTGAGTGCCATCTGTTTCAATAAAAAACTGATAAAATCCTGCTTCGTTGGTTACAGTAATTCCATTTATCATTGTATCACCACCGCCCTGAATGTCGATTTGAATCAGTTGG
>CAZOEV010000377.1:0-3559 GCA_964578915.1 uncultured Lentimicrobiaceae bacterium | reverse complement strand
CAATAAAAATCCAGTTGTTAGGCGGAGTTTGCTGAAACTGGCCAAAATCGCCCAAGAAAATCATATAAACCAACATAATTAAACTGGTAAATCCGTAGCGGTAAAAAGTAGATGTTACGAAGCTGTAATTGCCCAATATCTTTTTGGAAAGCACCGTAGAACTTCCAAATGAGAATGCTGCCAGCAAAGCCAACAAAGCTGCGTAAATGGTATTGCTATTGGCATTAAAATCAGGCAGTGCCCAGCCAAATGTAAGGAAATATCCAGCAAAAATGGCCAGAGAAGCCCAAAGAACAAAACGTTGTTTTAGTTTCTCACCTAAGATAGTTCGGGCCAGAAGAATGGCGAAAACAGGCTGAAGTTTTTGCAATAAAACAACAATAGAAAGGTGATTGAAATTGAGCAAAAACAAAGCTTTAACGATGGCCAGCGTGCCTATTGCACCACCTAAAAGACTGATTAAAAGAAAAGTAATTACATCCTGCCTTGGCATCTGGCCAATAAAACGATATTGTTTGGCAAAAAACAAATGCATCAGCAAAAACGGAAAAGCGTGCAGAATAAACACCACATAGCCAACATCGAGGTTAAAAAGGCGCGGTGTAAGTACCACACCATCAAAACCCCACAAAACAGCAGAAATGGCTATGGCAACAGAACCTTTAATTAATGTCGTGCGTTCAGTTTTAATCATCTTTTTCAATTAGAGCGCAAAAATACACAATTAATCGGGTGTTTCATGCCATCAAAATGCTTCTTTTACAAGCATAAGTTATCTTACGAATGAGCAAGTTTTATTGCTGTTTTACTGCATTATTCTGTTAAATTCCGCCATGTGCGTTGCTTTAATCGCATAGAAAGCCTAAAAAGAAGAAAAGTTTGTGTTAGCATATTGTATTGAATACTTTTGTTTAAAAATAGTTTTTGCCAACAAAAGATGATTCTGTTGGTTTAGTTTTCAGGTAATAAAACAAATTTACTTACGATGGATTTACAAATTAGAGACCGTTTTTTTATTGTTACAGGAGCCGGAAGTGGCTTTGGACGTGCGATTGCTGAATTGTTATTAACAGAAGGAGCCAGGGTGTTGGCCATTGCACGCACCGAAAGTGTTTTGCAAAGCTTCCAAAAACAGGCAGGCGAACGGCTCGAAATTATGGCCGCTGATATCACATTGGCAGCAAGCATTGACAAACTAATTTTGAAAATTGCAGACAGAGAACTCAGTGGGATTTTGGTTAATGCAGGCGGCCCACCGGCAAAAGCGTTTATGGAAACCACGCTTCAAGACTGGGATATGGCCTATTCCAATATCATGCGTTGGAAAGTAGATCTGACACAAAAAATGCTACCAATTTTTCAACAGCAGGAATATGGCCGTATGGTTTTTATTGAGAGTGTTTCGGTGAAGCAACCCGTTGAAAACTTAGTACTAAGCAATTCTTTACGGGCTGGTGTAACGGGTTTTGTAAAAACTGCTTCGCAGGAAGTGGCCTCGCAAGGTATAACCATGAATATATTGTCGCCAGGCTATCATGATACAGCGGCTATGCAACGTCTTTTTGCGAAGAAAGCAGCAGTAGAAAACATTTCCGAAACCCAGGCTAAAGCTGATTTTGAGCGCAGTATCCCTGTGAAACGTATGGGAAAAGCCGATGAAATGGCTGTGCTGGCAGCTTGGTTGCTTTCGCCTTTGTCGGGATTTACTACAGGTCAAAGTTTTAGCCACGATGGCGGACTGGTAAAAGGACTATTTGGTTAAAAATAAAGTTAATGCAAGACATAAAAAATCTATAAATGAAGACTTTAACGATTTTATTCAGTTTAGTTGTTATGATGAATTCCAAAGTAATTGTTGATTTTAATTCCCAAACTGATTTGGTAGGCTGGCAAGTCCTTAACGATGGCGTTATGGGCGGAAAATCACGCAGTACTTTCCAACTTAATGAATCTGGAAATGCAGTGTTTTCAGGCGACGTAAGCCTAAAAAACTTTGGCGGTTTTGCTTCCGTGCGCTATAAATTTGAAAATTTAAAAATTGAAGATAGCGACACCATTGTGCTGCACCTGAAAGGTGATGGGAAGCGATACCAGTTCAGGGTAAAAAGTAATTCAAGAGACCGCCATTCCTACATTGCCTATTTTGAAACCAATAAAAAATGGCAGCAAATTAAAATTCCATTGCGTGAAATGTATGCCTCTTTTAGAGGTCAAAGGCTGAATATGCCAGCCTTTGACGCCGAAAATATGGCTGAAATGAGTTTTCTTATTGGCAATGGCGAGGAGGAATCGTTTGTATTGGAAATCAAGAAAATTGAAATTCAATAATTGTATTGAATAATTGATTTGCAAAGGCTTAATAAGCCTGCTCAATATTCCACACGAAAGCTCTGATTCCCACTTCTTTATTTATTTCGTCTAGCTTTTTGACAGCATCCAGCAATTCTTTTACTTGATCGTCTTCAAGAATAGAAAGCACAGCGCTGTTTTGCTCAGGCCAGGTATGGGTTCCCAAATGCGGTTCGCCGGTTTCTGTGCCACGTCCCGAAACATTGTTCCATTGCGTATATCCCTTGATTTTGAGTCGATCGAAAATAAAATCTACTTTTTCGGTATGTGCTTGATTATAAGCTATAAATACTGATTTCATCTGTTTATTTTTTTATTTTTTTGTTAGATTTTAGAAAAGTACCAGCCGCTAATTTTAGCAAGCTGGTACTTTATGCTCACTAATCTAAGAACTTAAATTTTGATCTTACTAATTCGTCTTTATTGCGTTCGCCTTTGGTAGCGAAGAGTTTATATATTACCGGAACAATAATCATAGTGATAATAGTTGAGGCAATCAAACCACCAATAACCGAAATTCCCATCGGACTCCACACTTCCGAACCTTCGCCCGAACTCATGGCCAACGGCAACATACCGAGAATGGTAGTTAAAGCCGTCATCAAAACCGGTCTCAGTCTCGACTTACCCGAAATTGTAATGGCTTCAGTAAGTTCGTAGCCACGGTCGCGCATCAGGTTGATATAATCCACCAGCACGATGGCATTTTTTACCACAATTCCAACGAGCATCACTGCACCTACACCGGCAATAATACTTAGAGTTGTATTTGTAAACAACAGCGCTAATATCACTCCGGAAAAAGCAAAAGGAATAGAAAACATAATAATAAAAGGCATTTTTAGCGATTCAAATTGCGACGCCATCACCAGATAAACCAGCACCAGTGATAAGCCAAGCAACATAGCCAAATCCATAAAGCCTTCCTGTTGATCTTCATAAGCTCCACCAATTTCGACCATTACCTCGCGCGGAAGTTCGATCTCATTAACAGTTTGCTGAATTTCTGCTGCCAAAGCGCCCATGCTCATTTTATAAGGTATGGCCGAAACAGTTACATAGCGTTCGCGACGTTTGCGTTCAATATTTGGTGGCGAGTAATACTCAACTACTTTGCCCATTTCACCCAACCTAACAAATTCGCCTGTAGGTTTTTGAAGCGCAATATTTTCGATGGCAGTAATGCTGTTTCTAAATTCCTTTTTAAAGC
>CAZOEV010000376.1:0-3560 GCA_964578915.1 uncultured Lentimicrobiaceae bacterium | reverse complement strand
CCTCAATTCCGAAAGACGTTCTTTTGGGAATTCACTGTTGGACAGTTCTACCTTAAAAAGTTGCCGGTTTACAATGGCATTACTCAAATAACTCAACACCGGATCGGGATGTGCGCACCAGGTTTTTAAGGCCGTAAACACATCAAAATCATCAAGCTGGCAATACAAAGCCAGGGTTTGCTTGTCATTTTCAAGGTTTTCAAATCCATCTTTTTTCAGTAGGAAATAAGCCAAAGGATCGGTAACTTTTTGAATTACTTCTGGTGCAATTTCGCGGGCGCGCAACAGTACTTTCATCAAGATGTTTTCGGCGCTAAGTACTGTTTTATGCAAATAAACCTGCCAATACATCAGCCGGCGGGCTACCAAAAATTTCTCTACCGAATAAATGCCTTTGGCTTCAATAGCCAGCTCATTGTCTACAATTTCAAGCATCGCCAATAGCCGATCAGCATTGATGTTGCCCTCGGTAACGCCGGAATAAAAGCTGTCGCGCTTCAAATAATCCATTCTGTCCATATCCAGTTGACTGGAAACTAATTTGTTCAGGAATTTTTTCGGATGGGTGTCGTCAAAAATTGCCAGCGTTTCATCCAGCGCGCCATTGTATTCAATATTGAGTTTCTGCATCAATAATTGAGAAATAGTTTCGTGCGAAACGCCTTGAATAATAGTCTGTTCCAGCGTGTGAGAATAAGGGCCATGGCCAATATCATGCAGCAAAATTGCTAAAGATGCCGCACGAGATTCCTCCCAGCTGATGGCATAGCCTTTATTACGCAAAATATTTATTGCCTGCTGCATCAAGTGCATGGCGCCCAAGCTGTGATGAAAACGCGTATGTAGCGCTCCCGGATAAACCAAATGCGTGAGCCCAAGTTGTTTGATGCGCCGCAATCGCTGAAAATATGGATGTTCCACCAAATCAAAATGCAGTGCGTCAGGAATACTGATAAATCCGTAAACCGGATCGTTGAATATTTTCTTCTTTGAGCGTTCTGTAGGCATAATATTTGTTAATTTTGTGCAAACAGCCGTTCATTAAACAATAAAACCGGCTTTTTTTGCATTTTAAACACAAAAGTAAGCTTATCGCCGACATCTCTACCCTTTTTGAATATTCGTAACCCGCAGTTGAAAAACTTTTAGCTGCACAGAAAAAAAAATACCTTATGGACAAAATTCGCATTCTTTGGGCTGATGATGAGATTGATTTACTAAAACCTCATATCCTATTTTTAGAACAGAAAGGCTATGAACTCGTAGCAATAAATAATGGCGATGAAGCCCTTGATATTATTCGAGAACAGCCTTTTGATATCATCTTTTTAGACGAGAATATGCCCGGCCTTTCGGGTATTGAAACCCTTGAAAAAATCAAAGCTGACTTTCCCAACCTGCCGGTGGTGATGATCACCAAAAGCGAGGAGGAGTCAATTATGGAAGACGCCATCGGTAGTAATATTGCCGATTACCTCATCAAACCCGTCAAGCCCAACCAGATTCTGCTAAGTCTTAAACGCAACCTCGAAAACCGCAAGCTTGTCAGCGAGAAATCGACCATGAGCTACCAACAGGAATTCCGAAATATCGGTATGGAGCTCAATAATAAACTTGATTTTCAGGAATGGACAGAGGTTTTCAAAAAACTCAACCGGTGGGAACTGGAGCTGGAACGTGCTGCAGATGAAGGCATTCGCGAGGTGCTCAATATGCAAAAAGACGAAGCCAATACACAGTTTTCACGCTTTATCGAAAAGAATTATATCGACTGGCTCAACGACAATAGTGCCGACAAGCCGGTGCTTTCGCATACTTTGGTGCGCGACAAGCTGCTGCCCTTGCTCAATAATGCGCAAAATCCTGTCTTTTTTCTTGTTATAGACAACCTGCGATACGACCAGTGGAAGATCATCCAGCCGCTGATTGAACAGTATTTTAGGGTGGAAAAGGACGAAATCTATTGCAGCATTCTTCCTACAACTACACAATATGCGCGCAACGCAATCTTCGCTGGTTTGATGCCCAATGAGATACGCAAAAAATATCCACAATATTGGATTGACGAAGAAGATGAAGGCACAAAAAACCAGTTTGAAGCGGAATTGTTAACGGAGCAGCTGCGCCGCCATGGCAAAGATGTGCGGCTATCTTACCATAAAATCCTCAACCTCAACGCTGGAAAGCGCTTGGCCGAAAATATGGCTAACCTCATGACCAACGAGCTAAACGTAATCGTTTATAACTTTGTGGATATGCTTTCACATGCCCGCACCGAAATGGAAATGATACGCGAATTGGCAGAGGATGAGTCTGCTTACCGCTCACTGATGAAATCCTGGTTCGAGCATTCTAGTCTCTTTGATATTATCCGATTTATTGCACAGAAAAAGTCGGAAATTGTGCTTACCACCGATCATGGTTCAGTCTATGTGAAAGATCCAGTCAAGATTCTAGGCGATCGCAATGTGAATACAAATCTGCGTTATAAGTATGGTAAAAGCCTAAAATACAACTCAAAAGAAGTTTTTGAGGTGCGCAATCCTGAGGATGTTTTCTTGCCCCGCATCAACGTGAGTACGGCTTATGTTTTTGCCCGTTCCTCAGATTTTTTCGCTTATCCAAATAATTATAATCATTATGTAAACTATTACCGGAACACCTTTCAGCATGGCGGTATCTCCATGTATGAAATGATGATTCCTGTGATTCACCTAAAACCTAAATCAACGGTATGACAACAGCAAAGTTTGTTGCCGCCCATCCCGAAGCGTTGAAAGACGCTGCCCAATGGCTCAACCAACAAAAAAATACAGCACCCGTAATGGCCTTTTATGGGCCAATGGGTGCTGGTAAAACTACCCTTATCAAAAGCCTTTGCAAACTGTTGCAAGTATCGGATGAAGTAAACAGTCCTACTTTTTCTATTGTAAATGAGTATCTTACAGCAGAAGATACTTCAATTTTTCATTTTGATTTTTACCGCATCAATAAAATAGAGGAAGCCTACGACATCGGCTACGAGAACTATTTTTACAGCGGAAATCTATGTCTTATTGAATGGCCAGAAAAAATTGCGCAACTTTTGCCCGAAAAACACGTAGAAGTGCTTATTGAGCCGGACGAAGAAACCGGAATCCGAAACATAACCTGCAAACTCATCGGAGTATAAGCGCATCAACTATGAACGAAGGAAAGCAGTACATCAAATTTGCCGGCAGCACGGCCATCATGCCACAGGAAGAAAAGTTGGAAGTTGCTAACCGCAAAAATCAACTGATTATTGGCATTCCGGCCGAGCAAAACCCCGATGAACGACGTATAGCGATCATTCCGGAAGCGGTAAAGCTGCTTACAGATCATGGCCACCGCATCCTGATTCAGCGTGGCGCGGGAATTCCTTCTCATTATTCTGATCACGAATTTGCCGAATCAGGCGCTGAAGTGGTGGAAACGGCCCGCGAGGTTTATGAAGGGGATTTAATTTTAAAAGTGGCGCCGCCGAATGAAGAAGAACTCACTTATCTAAAGAAAGGACAATCGCTTTTTTCCGTTTTACA
>CAZOEV010000375.1:0-3578 GCA_964578915.1 uncultured Lentimicrobiaceae bacterium | reverse complement strand
CTACCAAGCGTTTTTCTTCGTCAACGAATAAAAGCGATATCCGTTCGGAATTTCAACGCGATTACGACCGCATTATCTTTAGTAGTCCATTTCGTCGTTTGCAAAACAAAACGCAGGTTTTTCCGCTTCCGGGAAGTGTTTTTGTACATAACAGACTCACGCACAGCCTTGAAGTAGCTAGCGTTGGCCGTTCCATAGCACGCATTGTAGCCCGTGAATTAATTTCAAAAAAACCAGAACTAGCCAATTCACCTCTCAGCGAAATTGATACGGTAGTTGCGGCGGCCTGCCTGGCGCACGACCTCGGTAATCCACCTTTTGGTCATTCGGGCGAAAAAGCCATCAGCAGTTATTTTACCGAAGGCGAAGGCCGACATATAGAAAAAGAAATTACTCCGTACCAATGGACTGATCTGATTGATTTTGAAGGCAATGCCAACGCTTTCAGAACGCTGACGCATCAGTTTGAAGGCCGCAGGAAAGGTGGTTTTTCGCTTACCTACGCCACTTTAGCCGCATTGGTAAAATATCCTTATCCATCCTTTGGAAAAGGGAAACGCAAGAAGTATGGCGTTTTCGATTCTGAGTTAGAAGATTTCAGGGAAGTGATGCAGGAATGTGGCATTCCGGTGATTGACCGCAACGATTCCGGACACGAAATTTATGCCCGCCATCCGCTGGTTTATTTGGTGGAAGCCGCCGACGATATCAGCTATTTGATTATGGATATGGAAGACGCGCATAAACTCGGGATTTTATCTACTGAAAAAACAGAAGAACTGCTGCTTTCTTTTTATTCCAAAACCAACGACAGCGACTATTTTGAGTATAAAGAAAGGATTTACCAGGAGGTGACCGATACCAACGAACGCATTGCTTTTTTGCGCGCGACAACGATCAATAAATTGGTTAGAGCTGTTAGTCAGGTTTTTATAGAACAGGAAGTCAAGATTATGGCAGGCCAATTTACCGGAAGTTTAGTGGATTACGTAGATCCAACACTTACGCAAGCCTTGAATATTTGCCGAAAAGTTTCCGTTAAACAAATTTACAACCATCCTGCCGTCGTAAAAATTGAACTCACCGGTTTTCATGTTTTGGGTACACTGATGCAGGAATTTAGTCAGGCTGTGCTATCTCCTGAAAAGGCTTATCACCACAAATTAAAATCACTGTTACCGGAACAGTTTACAGCAAAAAACGATACCGTTTACAGCAAATTGCAATCGGTAATTGACTTTATATCAGGCATGACAGATTTGTATGCGATGCAGCTTTATAAAGATTTGCGCGGTATTGACTCTTGAGTTTTTAGCTTAACTTACAGAAATAATCGTTTTAACATTCATTAATATTATTCGTTATCTTCGCTACATAATTACAATAACATGAAAAACTACCTAAAAACCCTCGTTCTGATATTCGCCTTAACCGCCTTTGGAACAGTAGCTAACGCACAGCAAAACTTTCTTGGCGAACAACCGCAATTTGCTAGCCGCTGGGTTTTTGGTGGTGATTTAGGCTTGGGCTTTTCAAACTACGGCTCCAATATACTGATATCGCCACAGGTAGGTTACCGCATCACCAACGCCTGGGAATTTGGCACGCGGCTCACCTACAACTTTTACAGTTATAACCAAGGCGGGTTAAAATTTTCTACCAATAACTATGGAGGCGGATTTTACACTTCTTACGAAATTTTCAGGGGATTATTTGCCCATGCAGAAAATGAAATACTTAGCTATGAACAAGTATTTTATGACCCTTCTAATTTCGATATAACCGGTCGTGAACGCAAGATTATTCACAGCGTCTTTATTGGCGGAGGATACCGGCAGTACTTCTCTTCACGCGGCTTTGCCAGCATTATGATTTTATATAACCTCAACGAAACACTCGACACACCTTATACAAATCCGCTATTTCGTATTGGGTTTGGATTTGGTTTGTGATATTTGATTAAACATTGGATACAAACATAGTTATTGTTTATCACTAAAACCATATGGTGGCTGTTAATCCTGACTTTTGAACAAAGTTTGTGATTTCAGTTTGGTTTCTATTTTGAAGCACTGAACTTTTTGTTTTGAAGCACCGAGCTTTTGTTTTGATGCGTCAAACATTTGTTTTGGAGCATCAAACTTTTGTTTTGGTGTGTTGGATTTCTGTTTTGAAGTACTGAATTTTTGTTTTGGCGTGTAGAATTACTGTTTTTAAAGGCTAAACTTTTGTTTTGATGCTTCAAACTTTTGTTTTGGAGTGTCAAATTTCTGTTTTAATGCACTGAAATTTTGTTTTAGAGCGTCAAAAATGAAAAAGTTACAGTTGAAAGCAAAGAAGTAACTGCTGAAAATGAAAAAGTATGGGTGAAAAGTGAAAAAATAAGGCCAGAGGTCATTTTGACGCAGCTTTCTTTTGTCCATCCCGAATCGATAAACCTCTCGGGACGAAAGCAGATTACGCGGATTACACGGAATTTATAGAGGTGGTAATTGGTGGCGGTGGCAAATTGGTGAAGAGTGAAGTAATGGATTAGGTGTGAGGGATTTTAAAAGATTCGTTCGCTTTGTCTGCCTCGGCAGACAGGCTCACTATTCACGACATAGGTTCTTCCGTTCACAACATAGGTTGTTGTGTTCACGACATAGGTTCTTCCGTTAACGACATAGGTTCTTCCGTTTACGACATAGGCTGTTCCGTTTACGACATAGGTTGTTTCGTTAACAACATAGGTTCTTCCGTTAACGACATAGGTTCTTCCGTTAACAACATAGGTTGTTCCATTAACGACATAGGTTGTTCCGTTCACAACATAGGTTCTTCCGTTTACGACATAGGTTCTTCCGTTAACGACATAGGTTCTTCCGTTAACGACATAGGTTGAAATGTTAAGGAAATGTTAAAATTGTTAATGACTTAGGTTAGGGCGCTGATAATAGGAGTTATTGGGATGAGATGCATGGCCGAATATTACCTCAAATTTTACAATTTCGCCTTTTGACGCAGTTTTCTTTTGTCTATCCCGAATCGATAAACCTCTCGGGACTAAAGCGGATTACGCGGATTACACGGAATTTATAGAGGTGGTAATTGGTGGCGGTGGCAAATTGTTGATGAGCAAAGTGAGGGATAGATTATGAGACGGATTTTAAAAGATTGGATCGCGTTGCTCACTAGGGAGAATAGAACTTGCTTAGCTTACATTACACGCTGTCATCTATTAACGCAGCTTTCTTCTGTCCACGGATTACGCAGATTACACGGATTTTATCGAGGTGAAGGTTGATGGCGGTGATAAATTGGTGGGAAGTTGAGTGTCGGTTTGGGATAGTGGGATTTTTGGGATTGGTTCGCGGCGTCTGCCTGGCTCGGCAGACAGGCTCACTGGAGACATTGAACTTACTTAGCTTACATAAAACTACACACCGCCACATTTTGTCGTTCCCTTATGCGTAACTTTGTCCGAAAGCTTAAAAATGGCCCGTCTTTCAAAATCTTCTTTCGTTAGGGGCACACAATGCCACAAGAGTCTTTACCTGCATTTCAATAAGCCGGAACTTAAAGATGTGGTTTCTGAA
>CAZOEV010000374.1:0-3585 GCA_964578915.1 uncultured Lentimicrobiaceae bacterium | reverse complement strand
CTTCGAATTTTCAGCGTTAAAATAATTTAGGTAAATCTGCAGATAATAGATACGTATAGCAATATTTTCAATATTTAAATCACCCTCGTAATAGTCGTTTACCGCGGATTTGAAGGCATTTTCTTTCTGTCCATAAGCCCTTTCAGGCGACAGTAAAATAATAGGGGTTTTGGCGTGAAACTGCTCCAGTTGAATCATTTTAGCGATTTCAATGCCATTCATGCCAGGCAAAAAGTATTCGCACAAAATGGCCTTGATGCTACTATCGTTTTTAAGCAAACTAATAGCCTTTAAACCGTTCTCAACGAGAACCATTTCAAACAAATGCGGATGCTCAACAAATTTTTCGATAAATCTTTGATAGCCTCCGATATATAATATTTTCAGCTTAGGGAGCTGTTTTTCTTCCATGGCTGGTTATTAATTTGATTTATTTACGCGCCAGTAAAAGCTCAATGCGCACCGAAAGCTACTCTGGATTGAAAGGTTTTACCATATAGTCGTTGGCGCCTAGTTTAAGACATTTTACCTTTTCCTGCGAACTTTCAATGCCTGAAAGCATGATCAACGGGACATCCCTAAAGAATCCACTAGATCGAATATTTTTAATGAACTCATATCCATCTAAATTTGGCATTTGAATGTCAGCAACAATTAAATCAGGCATATTTCCTTCTTCCATCCATTTAATACCCTCTAATCCATCGTTTTTTGTAATGACATCAAAGCTTTTACTCAGAAAGTTTTCCAGCAACATCCTGATGCTTAACTCGTCATCCATTACTAAAATTTTCTTTTTCATGCACTTAACTTAAATAGATTCTTGGTTTATAGTTGATTATAGCAGTATTAATGACTAATTTAACAAGGCTATATTAAGCAAAATTAGGTATTTAGGAGCATGTTTCCATAAAAAAAGTTGAAGTTATTTACATTTTGGCGTTAATAACTTTAGAGGTAGTACTGCAAAAAGTAATGTAAAACGTTATAAGACAGTTAGTTGTCGCATAAAATAGAAAGAAAAAAAATATTTGACAAAATTCAGTTTTTACTTTCATAAAGCTGAATTTCGTCCCGCAAACGTGCTGCTTCTATAAAATCAAGCTCTTTTACAGCAGCTTCCATAGCCTTTTTTGCTTTTTGAATGGCTTTTTGACGGTCCTTATCGCTCATATAAGATACCACAGGATCAGCAGCTAGATGCTTGTTTCCATCAATACTTTCAGGACCTGCATAATATTTTTCTTTTTGACCTGATTTTCCTAAAACGCTATGCATCGGACGCGATATTGATTTAGGTGTAATTCCATGTTTTTCGTTGTAAGCCAATTGTTTAGCCCTTCGGCGATTGGTTTCATCAATGGTCCGCTGCATAGAACCAGTCATCTTATCGGCATACATGATGACTTTGCTGTTTACATTTCTGGCTGCACGTCCTGCCGTTTGGGTCAGCGATCTTTCTGAACGCAGAAATCCCTCTTTATCAGCATCCAGAATAGCTACCAGGCTGACTTCGGGCAGATCGAGACCTTCGCGCAAAAGGTTTACGCCAACCAGCACATCGAAATCACCATTGCGCAGGCCGTGCATAATTTCAACACGCTCCAAAGTGTCAATATCGGAGTGAATATACCGGCTACTTACATTGAGTTTGTTCAAGTATTTTGTCAGTTCTTCTGCCATGCGTTTAGTAAGTGTTGTAACCAAAACGCGCTGTGCACTTTTTATTACAGCTGAAATTTCGTCCAGCAAATCATCAATTTGGTTCAGGCTTGGTCGCACTTCTATCAGCGGGTCCAGCAAACCGGTTGGCCGAATCACTTGCTCCACAAAAACGCCTTCAGATTGCTGTAATTCATAATCAGCAGGTGTAGCACTAACGTAAACAAGCTGGTCAGTAACAGCTTCAAATTCGTCAAACTTCAGCGGGCGATTGTCCAGGGCCGAAGGCAGCCTAAAGCCATATTCCACTAAGGTTTGCTTGCGCGAACGGTCGCCGCCATACATGGCACGTAGCTGGGGAATAGTAACGTGGCTTTCGTCAATAATCGTGATAAAATCGTCAGGAAAATAATCGAGCAGGCAAAATGGTCGGGAGCCGGGTTTTCGACCATCAAAATAACGCGAATAATTCTCAATGCCGCTGCAATAGCCCAGCTCACGCATCATCTCAATATCATAAGTGACACGATCCTCCAACCTTTTGGCATCAACATGCTTACCAATTTCTTTGTAATAAGCTACCTGTTTGAAAAGATCGTCCTGAATCTCGACAACGGCATCTTTCATCTTATCAGGCGAGGTAACGAAGATATTTGCCGGATAGACGGTTAGCTCGTCCAACGACTCAATTCTTTTGCCACTTTCTGGTTCAATAATTTCAAGGCTGTCAATCTCATCACCCCAAAAAATAATCCTGAAACCTTGATCTGCATAAGCTGGAAAAATATCCAGTGTATCACCTTTTACCCTAAACTTCCCACGACTTAATTCTAAATCTGTGCGGCTGTAAAGGGCATTTACTAGCAGTTGAAGTAGCAGGTTACGACTAATTAACTGTTTCTTTTCCAGGAAAATAACATTGCTATTGAAGTCGTCGGGATTACCAATACCATAAATACAGGAAACGGAAGAAACAACAATCACATCACGGCGGCCCGAAAGCAGAGAAGAGGTAGTACTTAGTCGTAGCTTTTCGATTTCATCGTTGATGGACAGGTCTTTTTCGATATACGTATTCGTGGATGGAATAAAAGCCTCGGGCTGATAATAATCGTAGTAGGAGACAAAATACTCTACCGCATTTTCAGGAAAAAACTGTTTAAACTCGCCATAAAGCTGGGCTGCTAGTGTTTTGTTATGGCTCAAAATTAATGCTGGACGGTTTACCTGCGCCAGCATATTTGCCACCGTAAAAGTTTTTCCGGAGCCGGTAACGCCCAATAACGTTTGAAAATGGTCACCGCGTTTTAGGCCTTCCACTAGCTGGGCAATGGCTTCGGGCTGATCGCCTGTGGGCTTAAAATCTGATATGAGATTGAATTTCAATTGTGCAATTTTTTTGCAAAAATAGCCATAATTTACCAAGGTGTTTTTAAGTCAAAAACAAGGCGAAATCAATTCTGCTTGCCAGATTTAAAAAGAAATTCTTTCTCTTTTTTTGTAAGGCTTTTGTAGCCGTCTTTGGCAATTTTATCGAGAATGTGATCAATGTTCTGCTGTTCGCGATTTTTTTGTGCGTTGTAATCTTCGTCTGTCATTGGTCGGGCTGCTTTCCTGTTGCCGGGTTTTACTTCCATCGGTCTGCGGTAAAACTGGTTGAAAACGCTGTAAACATCGGTGCCGTTGCGGTAGAGCCACACATATAAAAAACCCCATAATGCACCACCCAAATGCGCGATATGGCCGCCGGGATTGTTTCCCTGAATGCTGAAAAAATCAAGCACAACAAAAAATATAGCTAGGTATTTTAACTTGACAGGACCAACAAACATCAAATTTACACGGTATTCGGGAACATAAGTTGCTGCTGCTATCAATATAGCTAAAACCGAAGCGGAAGCTCCTAGGGCCACTGATATTTCA
>CAZOEV010000373.1:0-3585 GCA_964578915.1 uncultured Lentimicrobiaceae bacterium | reverse complement strand
AAGCACAGACAAATCCGTCTTGAAGACTGCTGATCTTATTTTCTTGGCTATTCCATCTAATGCAGTGGTTGATTATGTTAAAACAAATAGAGATTTCCTGAATCCTAAGGCAGTTTTAGTAAATCTGGCTAAAGGTTTTGGAAGCGATTCAGCATTAATTCCAGACTGTTTAGTCAAACTCGTTGAAAACCCCATCGCAAGCATGAAAGGCCCTTCGTTTGCGCGTGAAATCCTTAACGATCAACCGACTGCTTTTACAATTGCTTCTGCAAATAATTCTGCTTTTCAGTTATTAGATCAGGTATTTGAAAATACCACCATTCATCTTGACTTCACAGCCGACATCAAAGGTGTAGAATATGCCAGTATTCTAAAAAATATCTACGCTATCATTATTGGAATCGTTGATGCCAGCTTTGACTCGCCTAACTTGCGTTCGTTGGTGCTTTCAAAAGCGATCAACGAAATGAGGAACTTAATGACAGGCTTTGGCGGTCAATCACAAACAATTTTCAACTACTGTGGATTTGGGGATTTTTCACTTACTGCTTTAAACGACCTGAGTCGCAACAGAACCTTGGGTTTGCTGATAGGAAAAGGGTTTTTCTCGCAGGATATTTCACAAAAAGTTGTTTTAGAAGGCCGAATCGCTGTAAACATTTTCTACGAACAACTTCAGTCTAAAGGCATTTCAGAAGAAGAATATCCGCTGATGAGCGAGCTTTACAAAGTTTTCAACACCAGCTATGATGTTGGAAAATTTGTAAATAATATTCTTAAAAACCACAAATCGTATTAAGCTGTGATGCCATTTCAGCCGTAAGATTTCTACGCTCAAAACGGCTATTATCAATAGTTTTTGACATATTCTCGTCCTTTTTCCAGCTTATATAAAAACCAAGAATATGCTTTGCTAGCCTCTCATGATCGCCAAAATCAGCAACCAATCCAGCGCCTGCATCCTGAATTATTTTAGCTGCATCACCATTAGCCGGTCCAATGCACAAAATAGGTCGTGCTGAACCCAAGTATTCAAAGAGTTTACCGGTCAAAATCAGGTGTGCGTTAGGCGTACGATTTATCAGCAACAATAAGACTGAAGCCTTGAGTTGTTCCTGAATAACCTGACTATGTGGCAAATAATCTATTGCTGTAACAAATTGTTGTAATCCAAAGCTTTCGAGCGATTGCTTTACAAAAAAATCGGTTTTTCCTATCAAACGGATTTCTAGGTCAGCCGCAAAACCTTGCTCAGATTTCATTAACAAACTCAATGCTTTCCAAAGTTCTTCCGGGTTTCTGGTTTTAACCAAAGACCCAATATGCGCCAAGCTAAACTTCTCCGATTTTACAACACTTTTTACTCTATCAGGAAAATCTGCTGCATCAAAACCATTTGTGATAACTTTATAGTTTCGTGAAATGATAGCCTCAAACTCAGTCTTCATTCCAGGACTCACCACCGTAACAGCACTTGCTGTTTTCAATACTTTTTCCTCTAGTCGATGATGCTTGCGGTCAGCACGTGTCGTTAATTTTAAGTCGTTGTAATAGTCAATATTTGTCCAAGGATCACGAAAATCAGCTAACCACGGAATTTTTAGCCGCTCAAACAGCTTAAGTCCAATCAGGTGCATGCTATGAGGTGGTCCGGTAGAAACAATTGCACCAACTGGATTTTCAAGTAAATATTTAGATAAAAACTTAACGGATGGCTTGATCCAAAAGCGGCGTGCATCAGGAATAAAAAAGTTTCCTCGAATCCAGATGCTTAACTTTTCGGCAAGGCCGGGATTTTTCTTTTCAGAAAGGAATGCCGTCTGAATTTTCTCATCAGTTTTCCTTCCAGTAAATCGTTTATACAATTGATAAGGCTCCCAGACCCTGGTTTTTAATACTTTAATATCAGGCGGCACTTCCTTTAAAAGAGATTCATCTGTTTGCGGCGCTTCAGGATTTTCAGGCGTGTAAATAATTGGTTCCCATCCAAAATCACGCAAATATTTTGCAAATTTAAGCCAGCGCTGAACACCGCCTCCACCTGAAGGAGGCCAATAATACGTAATAATCAGCACTTTTTTCATGCGGCAGCTTTCAGGCTTTTTCTCCGACTTAAAACTACTTGAACAATCAAGCCCAGCGCAAGTAAAATTAAGATTAACGAACTAATTAAACTAATCGCTTCTCCTATTGACCAAATCGCAGGTTCGTAGCGCATTTCAAGCGCATGGTCGCCGGCCGGAATTAAGGCCGCACGAAGCAAATAATTGGCGCGTAATAAGGGATGTTTTTCGCCATCAATATATAAATTCCAGCCTTTGCGTGTCCATATTTCAGAGAAAACAACCAATTCATCAGCTTGCGATTTGAAATCGTAAACCAATTTATTGGGAGCGTATTCAGTCAACTGAATTGCAGCTCGTGGATTACCCCCAGAAAAGCCTTGCAGCACTGTTTCAAATTCACGATTTAAAACTGCTGTTTCAGCTGGTTCAATAGTTTCCAATGCATCAATTTCATCATTCGGTGTGTCAACCCATTTTATTTCAGAAACGGTCCAAACATCACCCAGAGCCCGATAATTAGTGATGGGAGTAGCACTTGGACTGTAAATTATATATTTGGTATTCAGCATATTTAGCACATTCTGCTTGGCTAAATTCTGATCTATTGCGTCCAAAGTGGGATTATTTTCAAAGCTTTGAAGTACAGCTTGAATTTCATCTTGTAAATAATGATCAATCACATCTTGATAACGCTGAAGCTTGGCACCATGATAACCTCCAATGGAATGATGAAAATAGCTGGTGCTGGCGTCATTAAAAATATTTTTAGTGATATCGAGAACCCGATAGTTCGGGTCGGTATCTTTTAGAATTTCCTGATCCGCTTTAGTTAGCTGAAATGGTTTTTCTACTTTTCGTTTTGGTACAAAATTATTGTTATTGAGATAGCGTTGCGCAATTGGCACCATATCAACTAAAATCAGTAAGGTGAAAGCCGCAATAAGCCAATGCTGCTTTAGCTTTCCCTGTCCGTAAATATATAACACAGCGGCCGCCAGCGTAATAAATATAAAGCTTCTCATGGCATCTGCTTTAAAAATATGTGCACGAACCAGTTCCAGTTGCGCCATAAAAGCATCTATTTGTGAAGCATCGCCAGCATTGGTTTCACGAATTCTGTTGAATTGTTCCAGTTCAAATTGGCTAAAAAAACTTAAAAATAACGTTGGCATTAAGTAAAAAAGCAAGGTAATGCCACCCGTTAATCCATAAGCTAAAAAGTAGTAACTACGATTCTTTTTAAGCAATTCAGGATTTTTAAAAATGCTAGTCAAGGCCATAAAACCTAACAATGGAATTGTCAATTCAGCAATGACTAGTGTCATTGAAACCGCACGAAACTTATTGTAGCCCGGAATAAAATCCAGAAAGAAATCCGTGAATGGCATAAAGTTTTTACCCCAGCTTAACAGAATAGACAAAATAGTGGCGGCTAATAAAATCCATTTATATTTTCCTTTCACGAAAAATAATCCCAACACGAATAAAAAAACGACAATAACTCCCACATAAACAGAAC
>CAZOEV010000372.1:0-3609 GCA_964578915.1 uncultured Lentimicrobiaceae bacterium | reverse complement strand
GATGTGCGTTATTTCGTTCAATAAATTGTTGAACAATTAGCTTCGTCTCATCATCAGAATGATCATCCACAACAATAACTTCAAAATTTGCTGAAGGATAATTTTGTTGCAACAAACTATTTAGCAGCGTTTCTATTGCCACCGATTCATTGCGGACAGCAATTAATACAGAGAAAAAGGGCAATTCGGTCAAACGCTCAATTGGCCTTCTTTTAAGCTGATACCAACCGATGGTATATAAACCAATCAAGATCAAATAGAGTGCAGCAAGCACTTCGGTAATTCTAAAAAACCAAATAAAATAATTTATGTTTTCCATTTTACCTCCTGAAGAATTTTAGGCGATAAACAAAAAACACGCCCAACAAAGCTGGCAAGGCAATATTGACTACCCAAACTGCTGTACTGGCCAAAAACACACTAGAGCTAAGGCTCTCAAAAGCAATTTGTTGTGCAGCAAACCAAGCCGAAAAAAGGTATATACTCACGCTTCCGCGTACGCCCAACTCGCTCAATGCAATAGTAGGAATCAAAGTGATCAGCAGATAACTCAAGGCCACAAGCATCAGGGCTTCACTATAGGAAATTTGAACGCCAAAAGCCCACAAAAAAAGCACAAATTGTAAGGAAAATACTAAATAACGAAGCGCTGAAAATCCCAAAACATAAGCTAGCTGCCGGCGTCCGTAATAATTGAAAACTTCCACATAAGGTAAAAGTTTCGGGCTTTTTACGGGAAAAAGCTTCTTCGTAATAACATAAAGCAAATTGATGTTGAAATACAAAAGTACTCCGGCAAGCAACAGCACAAAAACAAGACTTACGACCGCAGTAAAAAGCCAACCCGAAAACTGATCGTTAATAAAATGAGCTTCCGGCAGAAAAAACAAAAGTGCAATGCCACCTGCAATAAGTGTAACAAGCAGTTGCGCCATGCTGCCTATCATGGTAACCAATACACCTTTGATATGGCTTCCCTTTTCGAGAATAAACACACGCCCCAGGTAATCGCCCACCCGATTGGGCATAAACATACTCACAGAAATGCCACTAAGCACCGCCGTGAACGCTTTATTTATTTTGACCCGTTCAAGCTTACTCACCAGCAAACGCCATTTCAAGGTTTCAAGAAAAAGATTGAGCGGCATCAGCGCAACGGCAATTATACTAAGCAATTGACCTTGTCCTGAATTCTGCCAGGAAAGCAGAAAATCATTCAAAATAGTCAACTTTTTGCCCGCAAATAATTGATCAATCAGATACCATAAGGTAACCACCACGATCAATAAGCGCAGACCAATATTGGCTATTTTAGTTACTTTTGCTGAGAACATAGGCAATCGGATTGATTTTCCGCAAGCTTTTATAAATGAATTAGCAAATTACGGTATTTATTGAAAACAGAACGCATAATTCTTGGTATTGATCCCGGCACCACTATTATGGGCTACGGTTTGATTTTGCAAAAAGGCAACCAGATGGAACTGATTGTGATGGGCGTTTTGAATCTAAGTAAATACGCTAATCAGGCCTTGAAATTAAAGAAAATTTTTGAACGCACCATGGAACTTATCAAAGAATATAAGCCTGATGAGCTGGCGATTGAAGCGCCTTTCTTTGGAAAAAATGTGCAGTCGATGCTCAAGCTTGGCCGGGCACAGGGTGTGGCTATGGCCGCCGGACTTTACTTGGATATTCCGATATTTGAATATTCTCCCAAAAAAATAAAACAATCGATCACGGGCAACGGAAATGCCTCTAAAGAACAGGTGGCGGCTATGTTACAGCGCTTATTACAGTTTAAGGAAATGCCCAAAAACTTGGATGCCACAGATGGTTTGGCAGCGGCTGTCTGTCATTATTTTCAGGGAAGTAAAACTGTTTCTGAAAGTTCGTATAGTGGTTGGTCGGCTTTCGTAAGCCAAAATCCTGATCGGTTAAAAAAGTAGTTTAGTAGTCTTCGGAATCGGGTTTTTTATTTCTTCTAATTCCTTTATATAAAAGTAAAGATCCCAATAGTAAAAGCAAGACATTGCCCCAAAAATAACCTTCTCCCTTGACCGAAAATCCATTATTTTCAAAAAGATACTGTATGATAGGCACTATTGCCAAAAAAACCAAAACACCACCAGATAGAATAAGTATTTTTTTCATTGTGCAGCTATAATCTGTTGATATTCATTGAATTACTGCTATTTTGTGTTTTCGGTTGCGCTCTTATAAGTTAAACCATTCGAGTAGGCCGTTTACGATCACAAATATAAATTTATATTGGTAGTTTGCCAAGTTTTCATGCAAATTTATGCCCGCAGGCAGATACGCAACAGCTTGAAAAGCAGCTAAATTTCAAAATTCCTACATCAACTTCTGGAAAAACTGCCACCAGCGATCAGGCAATTCATCTGTAAGGGCAAGCTCATAATCGGCCTTGGAGCAAGGCACAAAATGATGTCTTTCATACTTTTTGCGGTCGGTGCGGCCAAAAGAGAGGTCGATCCACCAGCGTTCTGTTTTTTTACTTCTTAGAAAAATCACTTCTTCTTCCTGGCCTTCGATGCGGACATTATATCTTGCAAAATCGGTACTATCGGAAGCAGGCAAATCGTTTTTGCGGTTTACAAAACCTTCCACAAAATACCAAAGCATCTGCGCAATAAGCTGTGCCGTAATTTTATGCTGATCAAAAAGCGGGTTGTATTCAAAAATGCCGAAAGCAGTCAACTTATCGCTCATGCCGGCATAGCGGGTGAGGCGGCAGGCTTCATCGCCCGTGAAGCCATTGGGACCGGCAAGTCCGCAGCCTGGCGCATCAGCAGCACGCACCGCCGAAATATCAAAACTCACCAAATCAGCATTGCGTAGCGGCGGCTCGGCTTCTTTGGGTTCATCTTTTAAAACACCCAACCGATGCACATCGAAGAGTAGATTTTTCATTAAATCAACGGCTTCGTGATCTACATCATAGGTTTGATAGCCCAAATTAGTAAAATTGAATAAGTAATTGGGCTGGTGCATGATAATGCGGCTAAGATACGATTGCGAGTGCAGCGTTTCAGCCTCTTGTCCCAAGTCGAAAATAGGATCAACGGCAGCAATATTAACCAGTCTGCCAATATTTTCGTAGGCCTGATACATGGCAAATGTTAAATCCTGGCTTCCGCCGATAACAATTGGAATGATGTTATTGCGAATCAATTGTCCGGTGGTTTGGCTCAGCGCAAAATACGTATCTTCAATGCTGTAGCCGGGTTTCACATCGCCTAAGTCGGCCATTTTCAGGCCGCGCCAGTGGTCGAAGAGTGCGTAAAAAGCCTCCCTTATATTTCTAAGTCCGCTGCTACAACCTTCGTTGTGCATTGCGCCACGTTCTTCCTGAACACCAATAAGCACCAATTTTACATCAGTTAAATCAGGAAAATTGTCCTTCTCGTGGTAAATGATAAGGGTTTCACCCAAGCGTTTTCGCCCAGGGCGGATGGAAATTTCAGGCAGTTGATAGCCTACGGGGTTCAGAAATAAACTGATATCCATAAATGCTGTTTGCTGATTTTTGGTCGGGCTAAATTAGCATTTATTTGAAATTACTGCCTTATTGTATCAAGCATTTTT
>CAZOEV010000371.1:0-3625 GCA_964578915.1 uncultured Lentimicrobiaceae bacterium | reverse complement strand
GGATTTGGAATTGTGGTGCTTGATATTGAACGCGAAGAGGTTTACGATACTTATCTTATTGGAAATGAAGGCGATTATATCAACGTACTTGATATTGCATTTTTTGATAACAAACTTTTTGCGGCTACGGAAGCTGGCGTTTACTATGCACCAATTGATAGTCCAAATTTAGCGGATTATAATGCTTGGACAAAAGATAATCGACTTATTCATAACGATTTACGGTATAATCATATTGAAACTTTTGGAGATAAAATGTTGCTGAATTATACTAGAAACGTATTTAATGGCGACACGCTTTTTATGTTCGACGGCACCAATTGGGATTATTTTGAGCGCCAAAATAATTCAAGGCGATTTATGCTTAAAGCTTATGAAGATGAAATGCTGATATGCAATAATTACAATTTAAGTATATATGACACAGATCTTGAGCTTATAAAATCAATATACAGTCCCGGTGAGCTTGGTATTGAACCACAGGCTGTTGCAATGGATAAAAGTGGAGCCTATTGGATTGGTGACAAAAGTCGTGGTCTGGTGAAATCTACCAACGGCTTTGATGGCGAAAACATTAAACCTAACGGTCCTGGCACAACTAATGTTTACGAGCTCAAAGCCAGCGGAAATCAGGTTTGGGTGGCTTCTGGCGGACGTGCTAACAACTGGGCAAAACTGTATATGGTTGACGGAGTTTTTGCTTATGATGGCAGCCAATGGACTACTCACAACCGTGCCAACACGTCGGCTTTTGATACAATTTCCGATTTTGTGAGTGTTGCAATAGATCCAACAAAACCTAACAAAGCGTATATCGGTAGTTGGCAGGATGGTGTTATTGCCTTTACGGATAACAGTGTGTCTGAGGTGTATTCAGTAAATAACAGCAGCTTGCAGCCGTGGGTCGCTGCTCCAGACCTTGTAAACATCAGTGGTCTCGATTTTGACAGCTACAACAATCTTTGGGCAGCAAATACCGGAGCGCCGCATCTTTTAAGTATGAGAACGCCCGCCGGCGAATGGAAATCCTTTAACCTGGGCGGCTCGGCCAGTGGCATAGATATAGCTAATATGATTGTGGATAGAAACAATTATAAGTGGATAATTCGCCGTCAAGAAGGCATGCTAATGGTTTTTAATGACAAGAATACTTTTGATAATCCTGCTGACGATCAACTGCGTATTCTTACTTCAGCAGCTGGCATTGGTGCTATTCCTGGAAACCAGGTTTTATCGATGGCTGTTGATCAGGAAGGTGCTGTTTGGGTGGGAACGGATGCCGGGCCAGCAATTTTTTATAATACCGAACGCATTTTTGCGCAAGGACAAAATTTTGATGCGCAACGTATTTTGGTTCCAAGAAACGACGGAACCGGTCAGGCAGATTATCTGCTTGGTAGTGAGAAAATATTAGCAATTGCAGTGGATGGCGCAAATAATTTGTGGTTTGGCACTGAAAATGGTGTTTTCCAAATGTCAAATGATGGGCTGGAACAATTACAATATTTCAACACTGATAACAGTCCGCTGCTTTCCAACACCGTAAACAGCATTGGAATAACAGACGAGGGTGAAGTGTTTTTTGGTACCAACAACGGCATTATTTCTTACAAAGGGAAAGCCACACCCGGAGGCCCTGTCAATTCTGATGTGTTTGCTTATCCCAATCCTGTAAGACCAAATCATAGTGGTCCAGTTGCAATTAAAGGATTGGTGCGCAATGCTTTGGTAAAAATCACAACAGTAAATGGTAGCTTAGTTTATCAAACCAGGGCAGAAGGCGGACAGGCAATTTGGGGTGGAAAAACCCTTAATGGTGCCGATGTTGAGCCTGGTATTTATCTGGTTTTTGTTAGCGATGATTTGGGCCTGGAGACGCTAGTAACCAAAATTATGATGATGCGCTGATATGGTTTCTGATAAAACCAGCGGTATCGTTTTGCAGCATTTCAGGTATAGTGATACAAGTCTGATTGTTAAAATATTTACGGAGCAGTTTGGCCTGCAATCTTACCTTGTTAAAGGTGCTTACCAAAAATATTCAAAGTTTAGGCCGGCTTTGTTTATGCCCATGACTATCGTTGAATTTGTGCAGGCTTCCAAAACGGGCAGAGAACTGCATTTTATCAAGGAATTGAGCGTGGTATCTCATTTTCACCAATTGCACCAGTCGGTAAAAAAAAATGCCATTGTTATGTTTATGAGCGAATTGTTCAGCCGAACCATTCAAGAAGAAGAAACGAATAAACCGCTATTTGACTTTTTGAAAAATTCATTGCTTTGGCTAGATTTAAGACCAAGTAATTTTGCCAGTTTTCCACTCTATTTAATGGTGGAATTAAGTCGTTATTTGGGTTTTTATCCCAAAAAAAACACCTATCAGACCGGTTTTTATTTTGACTCAATGGCTGGCCTTTTCAGGCAAAATGCTCCCGAACACCCCTATTATTTAAATCCAAAATTGAGCAGTCATCTGCACCAACTTTTAGAAACCAGCTTGGAATCCAGTGGCAATATTTCGTGGAGTAATACCGAACGCAGAGAATTATTGCAGGAGATGATAGACTATTACAAGCTGCATATTCCAGGATTTCATGGTTTAAAATCGCACGAAATTCTTAGAACTGTGCTTGAATAGCTCTGCTGAACAGTTTTAACGCAGGTTGAAACTGGTTTGTCCAATCAGTGTTTCACCTTCGTAAATATCAATAGAATATAAGCCTTCGGTCAGTTCTTGTGTGTCGCGCTTGTCCCAATACACGCAGAGTTCTTCATTTTTATTTTGGTATTCTACGCTTTCCATGATGGAATATTGCAGGCGCTCGCCTTGATGCATAAAGGAGTATTCGTCGCCTCTGCCTTTGGCAAGAATCTGGTTATCAGGAGCAGCAATACGGATGTAAATGCTTTTATTTCCCGCCGGAACAACCTTATTTTCGGCAATTGTAAAGCAAATCTTCACGCGTTCAACCCTATTTACTTTATCAGTCTCCACCTCTCGGCTGCTTCCGCGCTGGCGCATACCTTTTGCTGAAACATTGAAAGTGCGCAGCTCGGCAGCCATTTCTACCACATCAGTAAGTTCTTCTTTTACCTTGCTGAGCTGTATGTTGCGCTTACGTTCAAGGTTAAACTCTTCACGTATACGTTCATTTTCTTCGGTAAGTTCACGATTTACGGTATGTAATGAATCCATCTGACGCACATAACCCTGCGAAATAACCTGCAAACGTTCTAGTTTTTTCTTGATTTTATAATATTCCCACTTGGTATTGAGCAACTGCTTAATTTCAACTGCATTTGCCTGAATCAGACTGTCTTTGGCTGTTAAAGAATCGGCCAAGTCACCATAAGCTCTTTTGGTTTCATTATGGGCTAATATTAGGCTGTCAACTTCGCGCTGAAGACCAATTTTTTGTTGCTCTTTTTCTTCTTGTAGCACCCGTAAGTTCGACTTGGTAGAAATAAGCCAGATTGAAAGACCGATAATTATTAATGCAAAAATCGCCAATAATATATAGAGCCAACGGGTGGCATTTGGCGAAGGTATAGGCTGGTTTTGTACAGGCGTTTCCATATATGATTATTTGAATACTTTCTTGTGCAAAAGTAGTGCAAATCAGGT
>CAZOEV010000370.1:3269-3641 GCA_964578915.1 uncultured Lentimicrobiaceae bacterium | reverse complement strand
TTTTGTTCGTCATCGTAATATTTATATTCACCATTTTCATCAAAAAAATCTGCTTCAGTAAAATCGAGTCTTGGCGGACTAATTGCCACAGCGGTGTTTTTCTTTTCCGGCTTTAAATCAGCAGCAGTTAAGCGGTTAAAATGCAGCAATGCATTATCTTTTTCATAAATCAGCTCGTTGTCAGTGAGTTTGGTTACGGTAGCATTGCCATTAAAATCCTTATCGAGTGTGCTGCTCATAATTAGGGTATTTTGTTTTTCATCAAATTCCCATTTTCCTGCGTCTATAAGATCTCCTTCTGCCGATCGTGCCGCTTTTAACTATCCGCCGTCTTCAAAAATATAAATAGCTTTCAAGTTATCGTAGGTTTCG
>CAZOEV010000370.1:0-3259 GCA_964578915.1 uncultured Lentimicrobiaceae bacterium | reverse complement strand
TTCGCCCTCTGCGATAACTTTTGAAAGCTGCCATATTCCTGTAATTTCCGATTGCTGCGCATGCGATACAGTGGTGATGGCAAAGAGTAAAAATAGTAAAATTGAAATGTGTTTCATGGTAGTTTTTATTTGGTTTGTAGTTTTATCCATTTCGTAATTTCTTCCAATACTATTGGCGAGAATGTCTGTTCAATTGTGGCGTACTCTAAAGGTGAACCGGTTTCACATTCTTGAAATAAATGGTTCAAATTCGGAAACTCTTTTACAGTGACATTATTGTTTCCTCCTTTTTTCAACGCGTTTTCAATGGCTGTTAAGTTCTCTTTTGGAGGAACTTGCAGATCTTTTTCGCCATTCAAAGCCAAAACCGGACATTTTACTTTTTCCAGATTTATTGCCGGGTTAAACTTTAAGAAATATTGCATCCAGGGATTGGTTAGGTGACTAAGCTGCAATGAAACAAACTCATCTTTTGTCATTCCATTTGGAATTTTTATACTTGAATCGTTTTCCAGTGTTTCGTTGAATAAATTGGTTAGGTCTGTTTTTAATGTTTGATCATCATCAGATTTAACGACTAAATCAAATAGTTTAGCGTTCGTTTTAGCTGATTTATTAATTTCTTCTTCAGAGAAGCCCGAAGCCTTTGCAATTAGTGCTTGTTGAAGAAGTAGTAGTTTATCTCCCTGAATTCCAGTTCCTGCAAGCAATACGATAAAGCTCACATCTTTTGATTTTGAAGCAATCATTGGTGCAATTATACCTCCTTCGCTATGCCCGATTAGACCAATTTTCTTTTTGTCAATCTCTTTTCTTGTTTTCAAATAAGCAATAGCACTTTCCACATCGGTAGCAAAATCGGCAGAAGTTGCTATAGCAAAATCTCCTGTTGACTGACCAACGCCCCTGTCATCATACCTTAAAACAGCAATTCCGTTTTTGGTCAAATAATCTGAAATGACTAAAAAAGGTTTGTGTCCTAATAGTTCTTCATCTCTGTTTTGTGGCCCACTTCCGCTAATTAAAATTACAGCCGGAAAATTTCCGTCTTTTTCTGGAAGTGTCAATGTTCCTGCTAGTGATATATTTGCTTTCGTGTTTTCAAAACTCACATCTTCAGTATAATAAGGATAGGGCTTTATTGGTTCTTGTGGTCTTATTGCTGGTTCGTTTTCAACGCTGTTTCTCGCCAACTTCATAGGGAATTCCTGGCCGTTTTGTTTGAAAATACCTGTTATTTCATCTCCATCCAGTTCGCCATTGTATTCAATTCCTGCATTGGCAACTACAAATTTAATAGTTGGGTTTTCAAAAGTCGTCTGCGTTACCGGAATGTCTTTTGCGCCCTGGTCGGGGCTGTCCATTGTCGTGCTATAACCATCATCGGTTTCAGTAACATTAAAAATTACGCGCAACTGAAAGCTTTGAACTTTCAAAACGCCATTCCACTGTCCTGTAATATCTTGTGCTGCTAGCGGAAGTGAAATCATTAAGGCAATCAGGAAAATTAAGGTTGTTCTCATTTTCTTTTTATTTATAAATTTTCATTTTTTGTTTGATATACACGCATATTAAAATACCAATTGTTATGGTAACTAACCAATTTATAGTAATAGTAGCCACTTCAAAACGGTAATCTCTATCCAGGCCAAATTTAATTGAATAGGCAAGAAATGATATTATTGTCAAAGCGAATTGGGCAATAAGGATAATCCGGATTGACTTCTCAATAGTGTTTTTAGCAGAAAAAATTGGCGTTAAAAACAAGAACGAGATGCTCATTGTAATATATCCAAGTTCTTCTAAGGCAATAAACAGTCCATGTCCGTTATATTGAGTTAGTAAGGCAATTCCTTCCGATTCGCCTTTCATGAGACTTATTGGAACTACTGAAAACTGCGTAAAATAGGCTATCAATAATACTGTTGTAGAAATCAGCGCAAAAGTCATGCTGATAAAACTATATAGCTTCTTTTCGAGTGGGGCGTTAAAATGATTTGAAACGATAAATATTAGATATGCAAATAGCTGAAATATTGCTATATACATCCAATAATAATCCCGTGGATAATAAGCGAGCAGATCTGAAAAGGGATAGCTCATGCAATTACCAGGGCAATAGGGGCCCGTTGGTGGGATTGCTAACAGTGCAAAGCCAAACGTTATAACCGTCAGGATTATTAAGAAAAGTGATGCGTAAAATCCAAATCTCAATAGGTTGTTTTGGTCAATTTCTGAGTTCATTATTTAGTTTTTTTTTAAATAGCGTAAAGTGGTTCTTCAAGTCTTTGTACGGGGATTGTAGCTTATGCATACATCAACTAACCTGTAATCTGTTTATAATCAGGGACTCTATTGCCTTCTTTAGCAGCAATAACAAAGAATTTATATCTTTTACAGATTTTCCAGATTTTCTTTACGCTTAAGACTCATTTGTCTATAAAAAGATGGGGTAAGTCCGGTAATTTTTTTAAATTGATTGGACAGATGCGCCACACTGCTATAATGAAGCCGATAGGAAATTTCGGTAAGATTGAGCTCATCATATAAAAGCAGCTCCTTTACCTTTTCAATTTTGTTGATAATGATAAATTGTTGAATTGTAATGCCTTTTACTTCTGAAAAAGTATTGGCGAGGTAGGTATAATCGTAATCCAATTTATTACTGATAAAATCAGAATAATTTTCTTTAGGTAATTCATCAGAAAAATGAATCATTTCTGTGATTACGTTTTTTATTTTTTCAATCAGGATGGCTTTTTTATCTTCCAATAGCTCCAGACCCGATTTTAACAAGCTTTCTTTTAGTTGCTCAAGTTGGTTTGCGGAAATGTCTTCCGTAATTTCAACCATGCCCAGATCAACTGCTACATGCATAAATCCCAGCTTTTTCAGCTCTTCCTGCACCACCATTTTGCAGCGCATACTGACCATGTATTTTATATAAAGTTTCATTTATCACTTCAAAGTTAAACTTCTTTGGCGGTTCTTGATGAGTGGGAAGTGTTATTAATTTTTTTTAATGCCTTGCTGAGGCTTATTCACCTGTTTTAAGTTATAAAATCTAAAAAATGGATCAATCCGATTCGCCAATGTGTGAATGATGTAACTCTTGCCCAAAATTGTGTAATGCTTATTGCAGCCAAAGAAATGAACTTTGTAGATTCTAATTCTAGTACTAATTTAAATATTAACGATATGCCTGTTTTAACTATTTTCATTGTCATCTTGGTTGTAGGAGTTATTCTTTGGTTGGTAA
>CAZOEV010000369.1:0-3653 GCA_964578915.1 uncultured Lentimicrobiaceae bacterium | reverse complement strand
CAACTTCTTCAACTAGCACAAGGGATTGCTCCGAATCGTGACTTTTTTTGATCCAAATTTCATACATGCGGTAAAAATCAGTTGAATCAAAACCCGGATCAGTTTTGAACCTGCTGTATTCGCCACTTTGAAAAGTAAGCTTTTGCAAAGCAGCATAATCATGGCGGTCTGAATCAAAAAATTGCAATTGCGCCTCAGGAATTTCAGATTTTAGTGTTTTTTGAAACGTCAATTTCACATCGGCTGCAAGGGCAAAGCGAGAATAGCTCAATGGTTCTTTCGCAAAAACATACACCAGTTTGTATGCTGAAGCAGCAATTACAAAAGCTTCTTCGTTGAGTGTTTCTGGCGTTTCAATATAAATTTTTCCAACGGAAAAGCCAAAAAACTCAGAATCCCATGTTAGTCTCTCAATCATTAAGCTTCTTTTCTATCAGGTAAATAGGCCTGTTTTTTACGCCTTCAAAAATCTTTCCGATATAAAGTCCGACAACGCCAAGGGTGGCAATAATTACACCCGAAAGCAGCCAAACCGAGATAATCAGGCTGGTATAACCCAAAATTTCAATTTCGCCACGAAAATACCTGATCAGGTAAATGAGCGCCACAACCACCGAAATAGAGGAAATTAATATACCGCCTTTGACAAGTATTCTCAATGGTTTATCAGAAAAAGCCAAAATGATATCAGTGGCCAGACGTAGCAATTTACGCAGGTTATAGCTGGTTTCGCCTTCAAAACGCTCATCGTGCTGCACTTCAATTTTAGCAGAACGAAAGCCCACCCACTGAACCATTGTCGGGAAATAGCGAATAGATTCGCGCATCTGCCGAATGGCATCGGTTACTTTATGATGATAAATACCAAAATTGGCCACTGTGGCATCCTGTTCAGAGCCGGTGAGATAACTTAATGCTTTATAGAAATATCTGGAAAACAAGCGTTTGGCCAGTTTATCCTTGCGCACAGCTCTGCGCGCCAGCACAATATCAAAGCCTTCTAGGGCTTTCTTATATAAAGCCGGAATTTCTTCGGGTCTGTCTTGTAAGTCGCAGTCCATCACAACAATCCACTCGCCTTTGGCATGATCCAGGCCAGCGGTAATGGCATAATGTTGGCCAAAATTTCTACTCAGCCTGATGGCTTTTATAGCAGGATTTTCAAGCGCAAGCCCTTCAATAACAGCCCAGGAATCATCAGGACTGCGGTCGTCAACCAGCACAATTTCAAAATCGCTGGTGATAGCACTCACGGCCTGCGAAATGCGTTGCACCAGCACGGGCAGAATTTTTTCAGCACTGTAAACGGGACTTACGATGGATAAATGCGGCATAATGATTAGGTATTCAGCACGCCAAAAGTACGGGATTTTTTTCAGAGCTGAAACTGTAAAACCAATGCCATTTTTTAGAGGAATTGGGATCGAAGTTAATCAAAGCTGCCTAAAGGCATTATGGTAGAACAAGCTCTTAAAATAACAATTTCTATTGGCTCAAACCCCTGTTAAGCTGTCTAATTACCTAAATATCAATGCCAATAATTTTTCACAGCCTCACTTATCTCCTAGCTTTAGCTTGTATTTAACTACAGGTTCATTTGCCACCATTTTTATATTGCTATACAATTTTTATCCGCTGGATTTATGTATCAGACTTTATTTGCAAGATGTTGGAAAAACCAACATGATGAGTTGAGCATTTTTAAACTTTTCATCCTTTGCATTTCTTCTTTTTCCTACATTTGTTTTGCTCTAAAACTCCAAATAAAATGATGGCTCATATTAAGACGAAAATTTTTGTTGTGTTAATAAGCATACTTTACCTAACGGGCACTTCTGTTTTTGGGCAGCAAAACCTTGATTCGCTAATGAAAATAAGACAAGCTGCGCAAGAATTACAGCTTAAAAAGGAGGATAGTCTTATAACAATTGAAAGAAATAAACGAATCATAAAACTTTTAAATGCCGATGCCGATACTATTAAATATATTAGCTTCAATCGATACAATATAGAGAAGCTACCAGATTTAAGCCGTTTTAAAAAGGTGCAAACGATAAATTTTGGAAACAACAAGATTGAAAAAATCAATAAAAAAAACTGGCCCAAGGCCGATAGTTTAAAGAAAATTATTTTAAGTGATAACGCCCTAAAAAAAGTTCGATTTAAAAGATCAAAATCCATAACGCAAGTAGATTTAAGTGAAAACAAGCTGAAAAGAATTCCCTATTCACTCAGAAAACTCAAGAGCTTAAAATCATTGGTTATCAGTAAAAATGAGATAAAGAGACTCCCTTGTTTTATTCGCAAAATGGATAGTTTAGAGGAATTAACAATTAATTACAATCAATTAAAACAGCTAAGTAGGCGAGATATTAAAAAACTACGACATCTTAAAGTCATACATATTGGGGCCAATGAACTATCGCGCATTCCCGAAAATATTGATGAATTAAAACGTATTGAAACACTCAATTTTGGTATTAATCAGATTTCTGAACTTCCCTCCTCATTTTCTAATTTAAAAACCTTAGAACATTTAATCTTCTATAAAAACAATTTTAATAGCATTCCCAATGAGGTTTGGGAACTAAAAAACCTGAAGGAAATCGATTTTTATCACAATCAAATTCAGGAAATACCACAAGCTATTGGATCAATGGATAGTCTTGTACAGATCTTTTTAGCCTATAACAAGATTCAAGTTATTCCTGACACGCTCTTTTCACTCAAAAAACTCAAAGCACTCTATCTTCATCACAATGCCATTGTGATGGTTCCTCAAAAAATAACTCAACTTGAGCAACTGACTTATTTAGATTTGGGCTACAATCGGATTTTTGAAATTCCGGATATAAGTCGGCTTCAACAATTAGTTGAAATTGATTTGCAGGAAAATACACTTTTTGAATTCCCCTATGACCTTATCGAAATAGAAACTCTTCGGAAAATATATTTAATGGGCAACCCTTTCTCAATGACAAAACAGGAAAAAGCTGAAATGGAAAAACTTTCTAAAGAACTGAGTAAGCTTGGAATTAGTTTGTTCTTTTAGCATTTAGCAATTTCAAAAGTTCAGCTAGCCCAACACTTGATAAAACAACTTTACTAGTGATGCGTAAAAGTAAATTTCTATTAATTTTAACGCTTTAGTCGTGGGAATCATATTTTTAATGCTTTGTGGATATTGCATCTAAGATATTGATTCCCACGACTAATTATTAAAGTCCGTTTTTATATTTTATTGACAATCAAATGTTTATAACTCTATATTCTTTTGTGGGTTCAACCTTTGATTCGCATTAGTGACTACATTTTAAAACATCAGTAGTAATTTGAAGCAATTTATGGTTATTCATATTTATTAATTTTATCATAGTCCTTTAAAGCCATATTAATACTTGATATAACTATATCAGGATCGTCTTTTTGAATAAAATGACCTGAGTTTGAACAATAGAAAAACTTCCCATATTTCAAGGGATTTAATAGGGCTATCCAGCGTTTCATTTTTATGTTAGTATTAATTCTCCACATTTCTTCACGATCGTAGATTGTAGGTTTTTCGTCAGGAGAAAGTGAAAAGCCTCCGGCCATAATAAAATGAACAGGAACATCCGGCAAATCATTTCTAACACATTCTTCAAAGCCACTTG
>CAZOEV010000368.1:0-3654 GCA_964578915.1 uncultured Lentimicrobiaceae bacterium | reverse complement strand
GTAATAACCTGAATAGGTAAGATTCATGGTTCCGGCTTTGCCTTTTTTTGTCGTGATAAGCACAACACCATTGGCGGCTGCTGTTCCATAAATAGCGGCAGAACCCGCATCTTTTAGCACATCGATTGATTCGATATCACCGGGATTGAGGTATTCTATTCCTCCCACAACCATGCCATCTACAACATAAAGCGGGTCGGCACTTCCGGTGGTTCCTGCGCCACGAATACGCACAGTTGGTGCTTCGCCAGGTTGACCAGATAGGTTGGTAACCTGCACACCTGCAGTGCGTCCTTGCATGGCTTGGTCAGCCCTTAAAATAGGTGTTGAGTTAATATCTTCTGCCTTAATACTTGCAATGGCACCGGTAACGACTTTCTTTTTTTGCGTGCCATAACCAATCACTACTACTTCATCGAGTTCGGCCAGCTTATAGCTGAGCGCGACATTAACGATCGGTCGTTCTTCAATAGCAACTGTTTGGCTTTCATAGCCAATATAGGCAAATTCGAGTGTAGCATTGCCATCGGCTACGTTGATGGAGTAATTTCCATCGAAATCTGTTATTGTTCCATTCAGTGTGCCTTTTTCAACGACTGTAGCGCCAGGGATACCTATATTGCTTCCCTCTTCTGTTACCGTACCAGTAACAGTAAAGCCTTGTGCATGAATGGTTTCTGCTGCGAATACTAGCAGAGCAAGCATAAAAAATTTGTAAATGTACTGCTTCATCTCATGTGATTTTAGTTTTGTACTCAATGCTTTGAGCCAGGTTTATTTTTCTTTTTGAAAAACCCGGATATAATCTACTTTCATTTTTTGCGGAAAAAGGGTAGTGGCGTCAGGGTCTCCCCCAAAGTTGCCTCCAACTGCTACATTAAAAATCAACCAGAAATTTTGATGAAACTCCGTCCTGTCAGCAGAAGTGATATCCTCAATATGAAATTCCTGATTGTTGACAAACCAACGTATTGATGTTTCGTCCCATTCAAGGCTGAAAACATGATAGGCATCAGCAAAAGTTCCGTTACTTAGTGTATAATCGCCACCTTCATAAGCATGGCCGTTATTGTCCCAGTGAATGGTTCCTAACACCTGATTCATACGGTTTCCGCGTAGTTCCATAATGTCAATTTCACCAGATTTAGGCCAACCAACGGTATTGATATTATCGCCCAACATCCACAATGCAGGCCAAATTCCCTGGCCTTTCGGCATCAGGGCACGAATATCTACTCTTCCATACTGGAAAGAGAATTTGTCGCTGGTTTTGAGTTTGGCTGAGGTATAATCCCTATTTTGAAACCGCTCATCTTTGGCTTCAATAATCAGTGTGCCACCGTTTACACTGGCGTTTTCGCGCTTGTAATATTCCAATTCATTGTTGCCCCAGCCGCAATTTCCTGGGCATCCATCGCCTAAATCAAATCCCCATTTCTGTGAATCTATCGTTGAGCCAGTAAATTCATCTTGCCAAACTACTTCGTATCCTTCATAAGTTTCAGGAGAAAAATAGCCTTGATCTATAGGTACTTCGATTTCGGGTGCAAGAATTTCAATAACACCTTCTGATTTTATATAGCGTGCTGATGTTCCGTAGGCTCTCACGTTAAAAGCATAAGTTCCAGAACCGGCAAACTGATAGGTAAATAGGCCATCTGGATTTGAAAGTGTGGGCGTTTCTTCATCACCGAGATAAAACTCGTACAAGGCCGCATTATCAGCTGTTGCCTGCAAGCTAACTTTTGCAGTTTCATAGTCAATGCTTAGCACTTCTACTTTCAAATTGGCTGGCTCAATAGCTGCTTGTTCACTGGTTTTTTCACAGGAGTAAGCGACTAAAAGTGATAGTAGGATAACGATAAAGAAGTTGGAATATCTCATTTTTTAGAAAAAAAATTATGCTGTGACCTACAGAGAGGCCACAGCATAAATTAGGTGATTTATTCAAATTTGAAATTACGTATGTAGAATGTTCCGGTAGCTGTGTGGCCGCCGCCGCCCATTGTAACAGCAAAGAAATCGAGGTCAGCGCGTTCGTAGGGTGTATAAGATCCGGCTCCGCTTGTTGGTGCGTTGAGCTGGAAGGTGAGAGTTTGCCATTCGTCCATAACAAGTGATTCTGGATCAGCATCATACTGGATGTGTGCTGTCCACCATTGTTCGGTTTGACTGGCTTCACCTATTACAATAGCAACATCTTTGGTGAGGTCACCAGAATAATCATTTGTGCTAGGAATATAGACATCAATAGATACTGTAGTAAAGTTATCAAATTGGATGTCATGGCCTTGCATAAATTGTAGTTCCTGATACTGTCCAACTCTGTCGTATTGTCCTACTGGAGTTGTTCCACCTGATGGATCAGTAACGCCCATAGTAAAGTTTACACCGTTTGCGGCAATACCCGTTCCTGGATAAACAGCAGCAGTGTCAAGCAAAACATAGTCAGTTCCTGAAGCAAAAGTATTGTACATTTCGGTAGGAGTTAAATCAGGTAAGTCTTCGCCGAAAGGAGCTGCTTCTTCAACAACTGCTGGCTCTAATGAAGGATCAGAATAGTTAACATAAACAACTTGCCAGTAACCAGCTTCGCCCCAATCAAATCCAATAGTCATTAAGTCGTAGCCAGTTTCCTCTACGATTGATACAACATCAAATGTAACACTCGATACTGGAACAATATTTTCACCAGTTGTTCCCAGTTTAGGGATACCAATCCATGCGCCTTCGCCAGTTAGTGTAGCTGAGCCAGCAGAAGGATCATAAGTAAAGGCGTGCTCTCCTGATAGCCAAGCGCTTACATTGTCACCGTTTAGGTTGACCATGTTTTCTGGGATGGCTTCGAAACACATTTCAAAATTCCATTGGTCATTAAATACACCATATTCGCCCCAGAACATACCTTTGTCATCGAAAACATAAGTGCCATCAAAATTGAAGGTAAATTCCTGATAATATAAACATGGTCTGGCACCAGCGTTTTGAAGACCTTCCCACCAGTTTGCAGGATTTTCTGCACTCTCTCCAAATGACATGGAAGTGCCTTCGCGGAATAGTTTCCAGGTTTTTGATACATCACCGGTCAACAGTTTGTATGCTGTATTGGGATCGGTAATTGTAATTTCATTATCAAATGTTGCACTGGCATCGGCAGCATTTTTAGCTGTCAAAACAACGGTGTAAGAACCGGCGGCAGCGAAAACATGTGTTGGATTTTGCTCTGTTGAAGTGTTTCCATCACCAAAATTCCAGCTATAAGTAGTGGCGTTTTGAGAGAAATTGGTAAACGCAACTTCCATAAAGTTAGTTTCGCTAACAGCATACTGGAAACTGGCAACGGGCTTTGTTGGTGTTGGTTCTTCTTCATCATCCTTTTAACAGGAGGAAAAGGTTACTGTGGCAGCCATTAATGCAACCGTAGCAAGTTTAAAAATCCAGTTCATTCTCATCTTTTTCATAATAATTGATTTTGATTAGTGTAAAATATTTAACGGTTAATTCTTTTTGTGTTTTAAATAGAAAATGTAAGCAAATGTTAATTTTTCGTAAATAAAACAAGAACAAAGAAAAATCAAACAATAGTTTATCCCAAAAAAAATAGCACATCTTAGCCACAACAACAAACGATTGCACTACATCAAAAATACATCT
>CAZOEV010000367.1:0-3668 GCA_964578915.1 uncultured Lentimicrobiaceae bacterium | reverse complement strand
TGATATTGCTGATAGCATGGCTATGCAGGGCACAGGACTTGGGCTGGCTATTGCAAAAGCTTATGTGGAGATGCTTGAGGGCAAAATTTGGTTAGAGTCGGAAGCTGGAAAAGGGACTACTTTTTTCTTTGAATTACCGTTAAAACAACCAGTTCAAATAATGGAAACGCTTAATATTTTGGAAGAACCGCCTTTGAAATACAGTGGCAGTTCAAAGATGAAAATTCTAATTGCTGAGGAAGATCCCAGCAGTGCTATGTATCTTGAAATATTACTCAGAAGTATCGATGCTGAATTACTTTTTGCCCGTACTGGAGCAGAAACGCTAGCGCTTTTTCGCAAAAATCCTGATCTCAGCTTGATACTGATGGATATAAAAATGCCAAACGGTTCGGGCTTGGATGCTACCCGTGAAATCAGGAAACTAAACAGCAATCTGCCAGTTATTGCGCAAACTGCCTATGCTATGTCGGGTGATGAAGAGGAGGCACTGGCTGCCGGCTGCAACGCTTATATTACAAAACCCGTGCGTCGGCAAACTTTGATGCAGCTTATTCATCAAGTACTTAGTTGAAAATGAACTAGACGCCTTTTGAAAAGTTTAAATTATCAATGCACCATTATTGCAGTTTAAAGAAGAAAAAAATCTATACCTTTGAATGAAAATTAATTAGCAGGTTTCTCAAGTTACAAAGCTGTAAAACAAATTGTTATATTTTTTTATTAGTCCTTTTTCCAGCTTAAACTCAAGAAAACCACAAAAACTTTAGGAATATGTTAAGAGATGAAAAAATTTTTGAGCTGATTCGTCAGGAAAAAGAACGCCAGATGCATGGTATTGAGCTTATTGCTTCTGAAAACTTTGTAAGCGATCAGGTTTTAGAAGCTATGGGATCGGTGCTTACCAATAAATATGCTGAGGGTTATCCTGGAAAACGCTATTATGGTGGATGCCAGATTGTTGACCAAACAGAACAGTTAGCCATTGACCGAGCCAAAGAACTTTTTGATGCCGAGTATGCCAATGTGCAACCGCATTCAGGTGCGCAGGCAAATATGGCCGTGTTTTTAGCCTGTTTGCAGGCAGGCGACACATTTATGGGTTTAGACCTTTCGCACGGCGGGCACCTTTCGCATGGCTCTCCTGTAAACGCCTCCGGGATTCTTTATAATCCAATTTCTTATGGCGTGGACGAAGAATCCGGTCTGATCAATTACGACAAAATGGAAGCCTTGGCACTTGAACACAAACCAAAGCTTATCATTGCCGGTGCTTCAGCTTATTCAAGGGATTGGGATTATGAACGTATGCGTGATATCGCTGACCAAATCGGCGCTTTGCTTATGGCTGATATCAGTCATCCCTCTGGGTTAATTGCCCGTGGCTTACTCAACGATCCGATTGAACATTGCCATATTATCACCACCACAACGCACAAAACCCTGCGCGGACCGCGCGGTGGGTTGATTGTTATGGGCGAAGATTTCGAGAATCCTTGGGGTCTTAAAACACCTAAAGGCGAGATTAAGATGATGTCGGCACTGCTCAACTCGGCTGTTTTTCCCGGAATACAAGGTGGACCGCTTGAGCATGTGATTGCTAGTAAAGCCGTAGCTTTTAGTGAAGCGCTTACTGATGAGTATTTCCAGTATATACTGCAAGTTAAAAAGAATGCAGACGTGATGGCTAAAGCCTTTATCAGCCGCGGATACCATGTGATTTCTGGTGGAACAGATAACCACCTGATGCTGATTGATCTGCGTTCGAAATTCCCTGATATCACCGGAAAAGTAGTTGAAAACACTTTGGTGAAAGCTGATATTACTATCAATAAAAATATGGTGCCATTCGACAGCCGTTCGCCTTTCCAGACTTCTGGATTGCGTGTTGGAACGCCTGCGATCACTACTCGCGGACTCAAAGAACAACATATGGATCCGATTGTTGGTTTGATCGATGAAGTGATTAGCAATATCAACGACGAGAAAACCATTGAAGCTGTTCGCCTCAAAGTGAACAAAATGATGATGGATTTTCCTTTATTTAATTGGTAGAACTCATTTTGATAGTTGTAAATGCCTCTGGATTATTTCGGAGGCATTTTTTTTGATTTTGATTTGCAGAACCCGCTTTTTTAACAATTAATGGCTCATGCCAAAAAACAAATACGCATCTCTTTCGTTTTATTGTAGGTAAATCGCCGAAAGATACTTGACCTGAAAGGAAATGAACATCAAATTGTTAATGTTTTTTTTAGCATAAGGCGTGTATTTTGAGGAATAGATTGATCTTTGACAGTGAAAACCGGTTTAATCAACCACAAAGTGTTGAGGTGGTGGTGAATAACCAATTAATAATTAAGGCTATGAAAACGCTTTACATTTTACGCCATGCCAAGTCATCTTGGGCTTTAGTGGAACAGCTACCCGATCACGAAAGACCATTGCTTGAAGAAGGTAAAAAACGCACCAGAAAGCTTATCAATTACCTCCTTACAAATCATATTAAACCAGAGCTAATCCTCTGTAGTACAGCCAAAAGAGCCAGCGAAACGGCCGGATATATTGCAAGCGCTTTGGCTATTGAAAATGCGCAAATAAAGCTGATTCCCAGTTTATATAATGCTGGTGTAGAGCAGATTTTTAATCAGTTTATTGACCTTGATAACAGCTTAAATTCCATAATGATTGTGGGACATAATCCATCATTAACAAATTTTGTAAATAATTGGCTAAAGTCGCCAATCGACTGGCTTCCAACATCGGGCTTGGTGGGAATTGAGTTTGATACGAAGGATTGGGAGGAATTGCTCAAAGCAAAAGCTGAGGTGAAATTTGTAGTTTTCCCAAAGCAGCTAAAAGGACAATAGGTTTACAACAAATACTTGTTTAAAGAATTAATATACAATACATAGAGCCAAAAATAGATGAAGAAGTATATGATTAATCGCGAAGTGAGTTGGTTGCATTTTAATGCAAGGGTATTGCAGGAAGCCCGCGATAATAATAATCCCTTGTTGGAAAGGCTCCGTTTTATCGGGATTTATTCAAATAATAGAGATGAGTTTTTTAGGGTTCGCGTGGCTACTTTGCGCCGATTGCGTAAGCTGAAAAAGGATAAACCCGAATATTTATCTTATGACCCCGCAAAAATCCTGCACAGTATCAACCAGATTATTCAGGAGCAGGAACAAACTTATATGTCCACTTATTTGGAAATTGCGGAGCAGCTTCAAGCCCATAAAATCCATATCATAGATGATCAAAATCTGAGTCCTGAGATGGGAAAGGCAGTAATTCGCTATTTCCGGGAATCGGTGCATCCGCATCTTTTTCCTATTATGCTTAGCGGCCTAAGCAATCCAGATAATTTGCAAGATAATTCAATTTATCTAGCGCTGATTTTGCGTAATTCTGCGGGTGAAATTCCTGACAATTATGCCCTTGTAAAAGTGCCAACAAGCAGGGTGAGTCGGTTTTTTCTGCTTCCTGATACCGGTGACGAAGTGCATGTAATGTTGCTTGATGATGTGATTAGGTATAATTTGGGTGAAATTTTCTTGCCTTTTGGCTATGACGATTACGAGGCATATTCGCTCAAGTTTACACGTGATGCGGAGCTAGATATCGACAATGATATCTCTAAAAGTTTTATTGAGATTATGGCC
>CAZOEV010000366.1:0-3672 GCA_964578915.1 uncultured Lentimicrobiaceae bacterium | reverse complement strand
AGTCATAATTATCTCTTAAACATGGGGTTGATGGTTTTTCAGTAGACCCTATTTACCGCCTATTTACCTATAAACACAAATGAAATGAAGTAAAAACATAACAGTGATTCATTAAAATTGAGCTGATTTGAGCTTTATTAATGGCATAGACCAGAAATCAACATCAAAAATAGATGAGGCAAATTATTTACAAGGCACTTTTTATTCTATTGTTACTTAACTTCTTTCAACTAGGGTTTTGCGAACAGATACAGCCAAATAAACCAGCAAAAAACCAGCTCGTTGTTAAAGGCGATCAGTATTATCCGCCTTTTGAATTTATAAACGAAAAAGGCGAGCCGGATGGCTTTAACGTGGCGCTATTTAAAAAAATCGCCAAAGATTTGCAATTAGATTACACCATAGAGCTTGGCCCTTGGCCCATAGTAAGAAATGAATTGGCCGAAGCGAAAATTGATTTGCTGCTCGGTGCGCTCGTTTCAGATGAAAGGGCCGAATATTTTGTTTTTGGACTGCCTCACAGCATGATGAATTTCAAAGTATATACACGTAAAGGCTTAACGGTGAATAGCCTTCAGGATTTAAAAGGTAAAGATATAGTTGTGCAGAAGTCAGATTTGATGAACGATATTATTCCAACTAAAAACATCGCCAGAAACCTGATTCTGGCTAAAGATCAGCTTGAAGCACTAAGGATGATTCAAAGCGGAAAATATGACGCTGCAATACTTGGCAGCTATCAGGCCGAACATTTGATTCGAAAATTCAATATTAAAGGCATCATTGATCACAATGTAAATATTGCTTCGGCGCCTTATGCACTCGCTACCTACATAGGAAATGAGGAACTGATGTGGCGGATAAACGCAGCCCTATATAACCTGAAAGAAAATGGTACTTATGATGCCTTATATAACGAATGGTTTCAGGTATATGAAAAGCGAGATTTTATTGACAAATATGGTTTTGTGTTAATGATTTCTGTAATGAGTTTTCTGTTTCTGTTGCTTTTTTTATTGGTGTTGCAGTTGCGGATAAAAGGGGTAATAACACGGTTAAACAGTAGTGAAGATTTATATAGGTTGCTGGTGCAAAGCCAACACGATGTGGTACTGAAACTTTCCATGCATGGCACGATACTTTATGCAAGTCCGAGTTTTTGCACCTTGGTCAATAAAAAACCCGATCAACTGTATCAAAGCAATTTAAGTCAGATAGTTAATGAAGAAGCTTGGACGATTTTTCGAAATGAAATGCAGCAGCTTTCCCTAAAAAACCCAAATACAAGTCTGGAGCAGGAGGTGTTTGTTAATCATAAATTATTTTGGGTTAATTGGAGCATTTCAATCATTACAAATATAAAGAAAATAGAAACTGAAATACTGGCAGTAGGACGAAATGCAACTGCGCATAAAAATGCAGTGCAAGAGCTTTCCATCAGTGAAGCACGCTTCAGACAATTGATCCAAAAAATCCCAAATATTGCTGTTCAGGGTTATAGCAGAGATGGCACAGTGAGGTATTGGAACATTGCAAGCGAAACCCTTTATGGCTATACAGCTAAAGAAGCGATTGGCAAAAAGCTTTACGATCTAATTATTCCTCCTGATCAAATTCAGGAGGTAAAAGCTGGTGTTGCGCACATGATGAACACGGGGCACGGTATTCCCTCTGACGAGTTAGAGATGAAACACAAGGATGGTGGCCTCTTTAAAGTATACTCGAGCCATGCTGTTATCAATCTGCTCAATGGCGAACGCGAGCTGTTTTGCATGGATTTGGATGTATCAGATATCAAGCGGGCTCAGCTTATTCAGAAGGTGTTGTTTAATATTACCAATGCCGTGCATATGAATAGTAAACTTGAAGACCTACTCAATATTATTGTTGTGGAGCTCAATACTTTGATGGAATGTAAACACTTGTATATTGCTTTCTATGACAAGAATAGTGATATGTTTACCTCGATGAGTGAAACGGCTAGCATAGAAGATGTTTCGTCTTGGCCGGCAGAAGGCTCGCTTACCGGTAAGGTTGTCAAAGAAAAACGTTCCTTATTGATTACAAGTAAGGATTTTCAACAACTGGTGGAAAAGGGAGAGGTTAAACTTATTGGCGAACCATCGGCTGCATGGCTTGGTGTGCCGCTGTTTGCTGACGATGAAGTGTTTGGAGCAGTTGTGGTGCAAAATTTTACCAATCAAAATGCCTACGACCAAAAATCAATGGAACTGATGGAGTTTGTGTCGCGTGAGATGAGTTTGGCTATTCAGCGGCAGCGAAACCTTATTGATTTGCTTGAAGCCAAGAAAAAGGCAGAAGAAAGTGACAGGCTCAAAGCAGCTTTTCTTAACAATCTTTCGCACGAAATTCGTACACCGCTCAATGGTATTGTAGGCCTTGCATCTATGTTTGATGAAGAATACACAACGCCCGAAGAACGCGTGGGTTTTAATGAAATGATTGCAGAAAACAGTCGCCAACTGACAGTTATTATTGACGATATTATAAATATGGCTACTTATGAAGCTGGGCAGGAGGTTGTGCTGATGGAAATCGTTGATTTGCATGAAATGCTCAACGAGATATTTACAATTTATAGTAACCGAAACTTAAATGCCAAGCTGGATATTAAAGTAGATATTGACCTTAAGGCTAAATATAGGGCATATGTTACAGATAAAGAAAAGCTTCAGAAAATTTTAGAAACTGTTCTTGATAATGCGTTGAAATTTACTGAAGAAGGTCGTGTAATTCTGACTTGTTATTCTATGGATCAGCAGCTTCACCTGCTTATACAGGATACTGGTATTGGCATTGCGTCCGAAGATCAGCTTCGTGTTTTTGAGCGATTCCAAAAAGTTGAAACGCAGCAGCGTAAATTATACAGAGGCAACGGACTTGGTTTGGCAATTGCCAAGGCTTATGTAACGCTTTTGAAAGGTGAAATAAAGCTCATTTCTACGCCTGGTCAAGGAACAACTATTCACATCATATTACCCGCCAAAACAGACTATAAATCAAATCTTAAAGAAAAAATTATGGATAAAAATCTACCAATCAAAAAAACGTTAAAAATCCTAATTGTTGAGGATGAATATACCAATATGTTTTTCTTTAAAGCAGCTTTTAAAGGTCAGCAATATGAACTTGTAACAGTTGGCAATGGCGAAGAGGCCTTGGCAGCCTTTGAGAAGTCGGCTGATTTTGATTTAATACTTATGGACCTGAAACTACCGCTTATGAGCGGCTTTCAGGCTGCTGAAAAAATCAAAAAAATTCGTGCAGAGGTGCCAATAATTGCTGTCACAGCCTATGCTTTGCGCGGCGATAAAGAGAAAGCTTTGGCCGCTGGCTGTGATGATTATATTGCAAAGCCCTTCTTAAAAACCGAGCTATTAAAGCTTATCGGAAAATATGTTAAGTTGCCAATGGAATAATTCAGCGCTCTTTTAGGATGTAAGTGACACTGTTTACTAACTAATTAGCAAGTATAAATAATAACTGTAAGCCAGTATTAATTGGAAAATGTAGCCAATTTGATTAAAGACATGAATAAACCTGAAAAGAAAAAAATTTGTATTCTGATTGCCGAGGATGAGGACACTAATTTTTTTGTACTCGATTTGTTTCTTCGTAAAGCATTCTCAGTTACTACTTTGCGTGCCTTTA
>CAZOEV010000365.1:0-3674 GCA_964578915.1 uncultured Lentimicrobiaceae bacterium | reverse complement strand
GGCTTGATTTAGACCTTAGCGGTGCCAGCAAACTTAACTTAAACGGCTATGTTAACTACTTAGAAGCTGATTGCTCAGGTTCGTCAAAGCTGATGCTGGCTGGCTTAGAAACTAAAAGAGTTTCATTTGAGTCGAGCGGCGCATCAACAGCAGAATTTTGGGTAACAGAATCTCTTGATGTAGAGAGTAGTGGCGCTTCTAATGTGCGTTATAAAGGAAATCCGGCAACAGTTAATGTCGAAAACTCAGGCGCTTCTTCCGTAAAGAAAATGTAGTTTTACACCAGAATGATATTGAAGCTTTTTGAAGGCAATTTGCCTTCAAAAAGTTTTTTTAGTTGTAGGCCGTCGCTGATTTTAGGTAAATTTTTATACTACCGACGGCAATTTTCGCCTCCATCATTATGGGAATTTTATTGGCGTCGTCACTCACCCAAATTAGTAGTGCCTCGCCGGGCTTAAACATGGTTCCACGGTCTAGAACAGCAGTAAAAAGAATGCAATCCCACCATTGTCCATCCCTGTTTTCGATGCGCTCCCTACCTTTAAAAACTACCGGCAATTTAAACGTGCTTCCATCCAATAATAAATCTAATGTAATTGTATCGCCAGCCAAATGGTTTTTGAAATTGATTGAACGGGCTACATAAGTTGCCGTCAATACATCGTAAGTGCATTTTGAAACGGCGATTGTATCTGTTCGAAAACCTTTTCTAGTTTCATCCATTTCGGCCAAATACACATCTTTCTGAGGGTCAAAAAGATATTTATTTTGAATGCGAAAACCACCCTCGAGGGTATGCCGCCTGTAAAAAATAGGCTTTAAATCTGATTTCCGGCTGAAGACCTCAAAAGTATCGCGCACCTTAAAAAGCCAGTCCCAGCGCGAGTAGGAGCGACCCGTACTAAAAAAATGAAAGGTCTCGTTTTGGCCGTATTTACTTTCAGAAGCTTCAAAACGCACCTCACCTGCATTAATCCAGATGATTCCCCAGTTGTAGGAAATCTCATACAACAGCTGCTCACCAGAAGTAAAGCTATAGGGCTTTTCTACACACGTTTCCTGGCTAAGCAAAACCGGTGCGGCAGCCATCAATAGTAGGAACCATAAAAATGGAAGCTTCATTGTATTTTATTTGGCTTCAAAACTAAGGTTTTTTTGAAAACCAATTTGCGAAAAGTATTCTTTAAAGCTTTGATTTTATTGATTTTGAAGTCGATTTAACATTTATTTAGACTGATTCTTAATAGATTTTTCTATGTTTGCCAACTGAAAAAATAACAAAAAATTATAGGATGGCAGCAACTAAAGAAAAACCCAGTGGATTTGTAGATAAGTTTTTGCATTATGTGGAGAAAGTTGGCAATGCTTTGCCACATCCTGCTACACTTTTCGCAATTTTTGCCCTGTTAGCGATTGTTTTATCCTGGGTTGCTTCTCAATTTGATTTGTCGGTTGCACATCCTGGAACGGGTGAGTTGATACATCCTGTAAACCTGCTTTCAGTGCACGGCCTGCACATGATATTAACCAATATGGTTTCAAATTTCACCGGTTTTGCGCCTTTGGGCGTGGTATTGGTGGCCATGCTTGGTATTGGTATTGCGGAGGGTTCTGGCTTGATTGGAACTGCTTTGCGCCTGATGGTACTATCGTCACCAAAACGTATTTTGACTTTTGTAGTCGTTTTTGCCGGAATTTTGTCTAACACCGCAAGTGAAGTGGGTTATGTGCTTTTGGTGCCGCTCAGCGCGGTGATTTTTCTAGCCGTTGGAAGACATCCTATTGCTGGCATGGCAGCGGCTTTTGCAGGTGTTTCTGGTGGTTACAGCGCCAACTTATTGTTGGGAACAATCGATCCGCTTTTGGCTGGACTTTCGCAGGAAGCTGCCCAAATTATTGACCCAACTTATGTGGTGAATCCTGCCGCTAACTACTATTTCATGTTTTTTTCCACCTTTTTTATCGCCGCAGCGGGAACCTGGGTTACTGACAAAATTGTTGAGCCACGTTTGGGCGCTTACACCGGAAGTGAAAAGCCAGAAGAGATAAAACGCCTGAGTGCAGAGGAAAAAAAGGGACTGCGCTTTGCGTTGGTAACAGCGGTATTTTTGGTGGGTATTATGCTTTGGGGAACTATTCCGGCTAACGGGTTTTTGCGCGATGCTGAAACGGGAAGTCTGCTGCATTCGCCCTTTATGGAAGGTATTGTGGCCATCATTTTTATTACTGCAGCCGTGATGGGTATTGCTTATGGTGTGGGAGCAGGCACTTTTAAAAACGATTCTGACGTAATGAAAGGCATGGGGAAATCCATGGAGACTTTGGGAGTTTATATCGTTTTAGTGTTTTTTGCCGCGCAGTTTGTAGCTTACTTTAAATGGACAAATCTTGGATTGATTTTTGCTATTGAAGGAGCTGGCGTACTGCAATCGAGTGGATTAGGAAGTATTCCGTTGATGATTGGGTTTATTATTATTACTGCCATTATTAATATGGTGATGGGAAGCGCCTCCGCGAAATGGACCATAATGGCGCCGGTATTTATTCCGATGTTTATGCTACTTGGATACAGCCCCGAACTCACGCAGGTAGTTTATCGTATTGGGGATTCTGTCACCAATATTATCTCACCAATGATGTCGTATTTCGCACTTATTGTAGCGTTTATGCAAAAGTATGACAGGAAAGCAGGAATTGGGACAATCATTTCGACCATGCTGCCCTATACCTTTGTTTTCTCGATAGTTTGGATCGTTATTTTGGTTATTTGGATGATCTTTGGTCTTCCAATTGGACCTGATGCGCCTCTAACTTATCAGATAAATTAGGCCTATTTTTAGATCGCTTATTGCTCTAAAAAAATAATTCTGGCTCTTGTCTTACTGATTCGAGTTTATTGACCAAGTTTTCAGTGAGTTTTATAATAGATTCATTGGCAATAACTTTGGCATTCTCCGGGCAGTTTTTGATGCAGCTACAACACAATATGCACTTTTCAGGATCAATATCCCGGAAATTTTCAAAATCAATAGCTTCTGTCGGACAAAGATCGGCACAGATGCTGCATTCTGTGCAGCGGTCGTTGGTTTCCGGAACTATCGGTGAAGCTGGAGGTAATTCTTTATACGGAAAATTGCCATTAACAAATAGCTCAGATTTATCTGTTTTGTTAAACTCAATCAATTTAGAGCTGATTTCGCGGCCAAACTCAAACGCAATATTTAAATCAAGCTTATCAGGTCTGTTAGTGGCTATTTTTGTGGAGTAGGAATGTTCGCCAATAAAGGCAGCAGCAGAAATGCCAACAAATCCTACAGCTTCAAAGGTGTTTTTGAGTTCAAGCAAAGCATCTTCGTAGGCGCGATTGCCATAAACCACCACAAAAACAGCTTTGGCGTTGTTCCCTTTAAAATGTTGAAAATATTCCGCTAAAAAGTCAGGGATTCTGCCTTTGTAAACCGGCAGGCTAACAATTACTAGGTCATTGCTCGCAAACTGCAACCCTTTATATAGAATTCGGTTTTTCAGTAAAGTTAAATCGTATTCTTTGTGCGTATCGCTAAGTCCATTAGCAATGGTTTTGGCGATTTTTGCACTTGTTCCGGTTGGGCTAAAAAAGATTGTGCTTATGTTATATTTCATTTTCAATGCTTTTATAAGGTCTGAAACGG
>CAZOEV010000364.1:0-3675 GCA_964578915.1 uncultured Lentimicrobiaceae bacterium | reverse complement strand
ATCCTTTGAAATCCTGCAACTTTAAAAAGCTTAAGTTATCCTTCACCTATTTCTCAACACCATTAACCGCCAAGTCAATAAAATTTGTGTAATCTGCGAAATCCGTGGATAAAAATCCCGAGAGAAAACACTTTGTCTTGTCCTGATATAGGTTTACACAAAAAGTAAACTTAAAACCGGATTATGATTGAAAAGAAAATCGTTTTGTGTGCGAACTTAAATTGTAGCTTGTTTCGTAGTATTTCAAAAACCCCGAAGGTTTTCAAAGCCTTCGGGGCTTGAGATAATAAAAACTTTATTCTCGTTTTTTTGTTCGATGTTTTGAAGGTCTAAATTACGTCCAAAAACCCTATTTATCTGTATTTCTGGCTGATTATTTCAATAACTTTCTTTATCAATCGACACCATTTAGAATAAATCCTTCAAAATTATCAGGTGTAATAACTTCAAAAGAATGGTTAGGATAAGCTTTCGCAAAGGATTCGGGAAGCTTTACATTTTTAGTAGATTTCCATTTAAACTCAAAGGCATAAAACTTTCCGTCCCTTTCTTCAACGTAATCAATTTCCTTCTGCTGATGTGTTCGCCAAAAATAACTGTTTGTCCACCAGGCAGAATACCTCATATGCTTGTATCTTTCACTGATCATATAGTTTTCCCATAAAACACCCATGTCATTTCTCAATTCAGCTAGCCGAAAATCATTTAATAGTGCATTTCTAATGCCATTATCATGAAAGTAAATTTTCCTACTTTTTTTTAATTCTGTCCTTAAATTTCTGTTCAAAGAAGGTAGCCTGAAAATAATAAAGGTTTGTTCCAACAACAGGATATACTTCTCAACGGTCTGATTATCAATTCCTATTAAATTGCCCAATTCATTATATGATACCTGATTACCTAACTGATAGGCAAGGGCTTTCAAAAGCTTAAGCAACTTATCTGACTTTTTTATGTATTCCCATTGCAGAATATCTTTATACAAATAGCTGTCAGCGAGAAGGCTTAAAATCCTTTTTTCATTGCCTGGATTTGTAATAACTTCAGGATAACAACCATATACTAAGCGATGATTTAGTAGCCGCTGCTCCTCTAAAAATCCATGATGATTAACCATTTCTTCAAATGAAACAGGATAGATTTGATGTTCCCATTTTCTTCCTGTCAATGGTTCATTTACTTTATTGGCAAGCTCGAAGGAGGATGAGCCTGTGGCAATAACCTGAATTTCCGGAATATGATCAGTTATTAACTTTAGCTTTATTCCTATATTCTCGATCCTTTGGGCTTCATCTATTATGACAATTCGTTTTTTGGCAAATAAATGTTTTAACCTGGTGGAAGTAGGCTGTTCAAAAATTGCCTGGGCATCAGATTCGTCACCATTAAGCCAAAGTACCTTGTCATAATTTGATAAAATAGCCTTCAGCAAAGTAGTTTTACCGGTTTGCCTTGCCCCGAAAATTATAATTGCTTTTCCTTTAAAAAGATCAGATTCTATGATTTTCGAGAGTTTTCTTTGAATCATTTTAAGCATTATTAGTAACAAGCTTACAAAAATATGTAAATTTTGCGATTACAATCGCAAATTTCATGTAAATATTGCGATTTGATTCATAAAATTATAAATTGAAACTTTATACCAAGCTGGTTGTAGGTTAAAAGTCAGGGCGCGACTGTATATCGATGCTGAAAAGTCGCACCCTGACTGGGCTGAAATCAATCTTTTTCTGCAATAAACACCTCTTTTTAGGTTATGCCCGCAAAGAATCCTTATTTTTACAGCCTAAAACGGCTTTATGATAGTTTTTCGACTGATTCTGGAAAGTCTGCATTTTGCTCTCTCGGCACTGGTAGTCAATAAGGTACGAACCATATTGTCCTTGCTGGGCATTACCATTGGTATATTTTCTATTATCGCGGTTTTTTCGGTTTTTGATAGTCTGGAAAAGGCTATTCGCTCTGATATCAACTCTTTGGGCGATAATGTACTGTTTATTCAGAAGTGGCCTTGGGCTATGGGTGGTGCCGATTATGCCTGGTGGAAATACTGGCAGCGGCCCGAAACCAGTTTGCGTGAGCTGGAAATGCTACAGGAACGCAGCCGAGCGGCACAAGCCTTTGCTTTTCAGGTGAGCACTTCTCGAAACCTGAGCTACCGCAACACCACCATTGAGCAAACGGGAATCTCGGCAGTTTCACATGATTACGATCGTGTGATGACTATGGATATTGAACAGGGACGCTATTTTACGCCGCTGGAATCGCAAACTGGGCGTAATGTCATTATTATCGGTGCCGATGTGGCCGAAACCTTATTTCCAAGCACTGATCCGGTGGGCAAATCTGTGAAAGTTTTTGGCCTGCGCATGGATGTTATTGGCGTGTTGAAAAAGGCCGGGGATAATATTTTTGGCGGTTCCAACGACAATTCGGCCTTTATTACGGTCAATTTTGCCCGAAATGTTATCGACCTGCGTAGTATGGGAAGCAGTATTATGGCGCGTACCAAGCCCGGACTCACCAACGAAGAACTTAAAGACGAGCTTACCGGTATTATGCGTTCGCTCCGTAAATTGAAACCCGCCGCCGAAGATAATTTCGCCATCAACGAGATGGATATTATCAACCGGGGTTTTGATCAGCTTTTTGGTGTAATTGCAATTGCTGGTTGGATTATTGGTGGTTTTTCGTTGCTGGTGGGTGGTTTCGGAATTGCCAATATCATGTTTGTTTCCGTTAAAGAACGCACCAACCAAATCGGAATACAAAAATCACTGGGTGCAAAAAACTATTTTGTGCTTTTGCAATTTCTTTTCGAAGCCATTTTTCTATCTATTATGGGAGGCATTGTTGGCTTGCTGATCGTGTTTTTGCTCTCCATCGGCATCAGCAGTGCCACAAGTTTTGAGATGAGTCTGTCAGCGGGCAACATCATTCTTGGGCTGGTTGTTTCAGGTTTTATCGGCTTGCTATCAGGCTTTATTCCAGCTTGGTCGGCCTCGCGCCTAGATCCGGTTGAAGCCATGCGTGCCAATTTTTAACAAGCTTTCAGCACAAATCACGCTTCCAAATTGAAGCTAATACCAAGCTGCTCAATCAGTTAATTTCATAGGCTAAAATCTGAAAAAAGATCAGATATTATTGCTATTTTTACCAGATAAAAACAGACTTCATGGAAAATAGGTGGGTATATAAACAAGATGGTGAATCGCAGGTAGTTAAACACCTGAGTGAGGAGCTGTCGATCGGCACTTTACTGGCTAATTTATTGGCGCAGCGGGGTGTTTCCACCTTCGAGGAGGCGCGTTATTTTTTTCGTCCACTGCTCACACATTTGCACGATCCATTTCTGATGAAGGATATGGATAAAGCCGTTGATCGGGTGCTGAAAGCCATTGAGGCCAACGAAAAAATCATGATTTATGGCGATTATGATGTGGACGGCACTACGGCTGTAGCTTTGGTTTATACTTACCTAAAAAAGTTCTTTAAAAAACGTATAGAGTTTTATATACCAGATCGTTATGACGAAGGTTATGGTATTTCATACAAAGGCATTGACTATGCTGCTGATCACGGCATAAATTTGGTGATCGCGCTCGACTGCGGTATCAAAGCGGTCGAAAAGATTAAATACGCCAGCGAGCGAAAAATTGATTTTATTATGTGCGA
>CAZOEV010000363.1:0-3683 GCA_964578915.1 uncultured Lentimicrobiaceae bacterium | reverse complement strand
TGTTATTTTGATTGTGTCGGAAACCCTAGTTATCAGAGAAATATTTCTCATATTATATTTAAATTTAGCCTTATGAAGAATTTAAAAATTGAAATAAAGTGGGCACTTATATTTATCTTTACGTCAATAGCTTGGATGCTGCTTGAGCGTCTTTCAGGACTTCACAGTCAATATATTGATAAACATGCTTTCTACACAAACTTTTTCGCCATTCCAGCAATTCTTGTGTATTTTTTCGCCTTGCGCGACAAAAGAAACAACTTTTATAAAAGAGTAATTTCCTACAAACAGGCTTTTGTTAGTGGGCTTATCATTACACTTTTTGTTACACTTATCAATCCGTTGTCGCAATATGTTATTTCATCCTTTATTAGTCCGGAATACTTTGCAAACGCCATAAACTATGCTGTTGATACTGGTAAAATGTCGGCCAATGCAGCTCAAGAATATTTCAACTTGAAAAGCTATATTCTACAAGGTTTTATTGGTGTTCCGATTATGGGAATTGTAACGACAGCAATTTTGGCACTTTTTATTAAAAGGAAGCCAAAAATAGCCGATGAATAATTCTTTTTGAATAAATTTTTCCAGAATAGGAAGGGTTATTTGGCACTATCTGCGCTGTCTGAGTGCTTCAAAAACAACAACAGCAGTTGAAACGGAAACATTGAGCGAGTCAGCAATACCGAGCATTGGAATGATTAAATTTTGGTCTGCAGCTTTGATCCATTGTGCAGAAAGCCCGGTGGCTTCGGTTCCCATTATAATTGCTGATGCTTTGAGAAAATCAGCATCTAAATAATTGACGACGGCTTCCAGATAAGTAGCATAGATAGTTATCTGCTTAGCTTTCAGCCATTGAATGGCTTCAGAGCTGGTGCATGCGACTACTGGCACCGAAAAAATACAACCTAAACTTGACCGTATTGTATTTGGATTGTAAATATCTGTTCTAGGGTCGCAAACGATTACCGCATCAGCAGCGGCAGCATCTGCTGTGCGCAAAACCGCACCTAAATTTCCTGGCTTTTCAACAGCTTCCAGTACAATTATTAAAGGGTTTTTACTGAGAAGGAGCTTGTCAAGGCTGTGATATGCTGGACGAAATAGCGCTATCAATCCATCGGAAGTAGACCGATAGGCTGCTTTTTCAAATACATCTTTTGAAACCCAAATTGTTTCCTTTGCTTCAATTTCTGTGGTTTCGCCACATATTTCTGCGCAGGCAAATAGCTTTTCCAGCTGAAAATTATTTTTCAGTGCACGCTCAATTTCCCGTCTGCCTTCAACCACTATCAGCTGCTGGTCCTTGCGTTCTGAGGCTTTTTGCAGATGGATTAAATTTTTTATCTGTGGGTTAGTCTTGCTGGTGATCATGTGATTTCAAGGCTGTATTCTTCAAAATGGATGTTGCGGTCTTTCAACTTATTCAAAATAAAGTTGACCAATTCAATCTGGCTGCCTAGTTGCTCAGGTAGATGTATTCCTGGTTTATTAAACAGGCCAGAGGCCAAAAGTCGAAGTGCCGCAGTGGCAGCATAACCAGTTGTTCGCGCCATGCTATGAATCTGTGCTTGAAAATCATACTGATCAAATAGCTCAAAGGTGTGTTGGTATTTTTTGCCATTTGCTGCGATGCCTTCTACCAGAATACGCATCAAGGTGAGGTCAGCTTCGCCAGCTTGTAATTTCCATTGGTCAAATAGTAGTTTTTGAGTAAACTCAAGTGGCACAAAAAACTTATTATTAATTTCCTGGGTTTCTGTATTTAGAAATCCACTTTCTTTCAACAGTTTGATCTTTTGCGCATGACCAGGATAACGTAAAGTTTTTTCGGCCATATAATCTGCTTTGAGATTGAAAAGCAACGATCTCAGCCCATCACTATTGAAAGCTTCTAAAGTTCCAACGCCATCAAATTCAATTAGTTCAAGCTCAGAAAGGGCGTCTTTTACAACAATTTTTCCGTTTTCTATCAGGCGTGCCGGTCGGGTGTATTCTTCGATAACATCCGAAGGTGAAAAAACAGCTTTATACTCCCAAGGCTTTGTACGAACAACAGGCAAGCCACCTACGTAAATCAAGATTTTTTCTACTTTTTCCAGCTTAGATGCCGCGTAGCCACTGAGTAAATGGCTCATTCCAGGCGCCACACCCATATCACAAATTACGCAACTTCCGCTTTTCTTGGCTTTTTCCTGCAATAGTTGCGGATCTTCTGCGTAAAATGCAATATCTACAATCGGTTTGCCAAAGCTGATGATTTTTTCAAGGACTTTAAATCCAATGGCTCCCGGCACGGCATTGAGATAATAATCAAAGTCTGACAGTTCTTCATGGGACGCCCCAAGTAAATCAACTTTTAAAGTTTTTAAACAAAAACTTTCTGCCACATCAAGTCGTTGTCTGTCACGATCCGAAATGGTTACATCAAACTCCTGCTCAAATGCCAAATCGCGGGCTATAGGCAGCCCCACGAGTCCTGCACCTAAAACCAATACTTTCTTTTGTTCTTTCATACACGCTTTATTTTACCTATTGGCTTTTTACTTTGTGAAAGCAATACACCAAAAATCACACAAGCTATACCTACTAATTTGTCAAAAGTAATGCTTTCACCTATAATTACAAAGCTAAAAATGGCCGTAAAAACTGGAATGATGTTGGTGTAAATATTGCTTTTGGTTATTCCTAGCTTGTGCACGCCATAAGTAAAGAAAACGAAAGCCAGCGAACTGGCGAAAACGCCTAACAAAACAAGTGAGACTAGCCAGGAAACATGCCATTCAATTGTGTTTAAACCTTCGAATTCAATGCCAAACACGATAGGTGCAAAAAATAAAATCCCCATCAAATTTTGAATAAAAACAATGGTAACCGCATCGTAAGAATAGGTAAGTTTTTTTAAAACAATACCATAAACTATGGCAGAGAAAACGGCTAAAAACAAAAAAGCGATTCCAACAGGCGAGGCTGTAAAACCTAAAGTCCTGTCGATAATCATGATCAATATTCCGGCAAAGGATATAAATAGCCCGAGAATATTCAATGGCTTTAGTCTTTCCTTCAAAAAAAGGAAAGCAAAAACAGGTGTAAAGAGTGGAATAGTAGAAATTATAACGGCACTAATGGTAGGTGAAACGCGCTGTAAACCATAGCTTTCTCCAATAAAATATAGGAAAGGATTAAAAAAGGAAGCCACGATAAGCAAGCCCCAATGTTCTCTTTTTATATGAATTTTTTGTCGCTTCCATCTAAAATATCCCAAAAAGAATAGCACGGAAATAATTAACCGAAACCAGACAGTAGTAGCAGGCTCCAAATAATTAAAAACCTCTTTCGACCATATATAAGATATGCCCCAAAACAGCATGGCTAATAGTGTCAAAAAGTGTGGTTTCAGGTAGGTATTTTTCACGAATTTAATTTTGAGCTGCGAAAGTAGAAGAAATTTTATTTTCTTTGCTAAAGAATTTAGTTTCTGCATAAACTAATTATGAATAATTTTACAGAAATCCTGATTAACCTGCGCAAGATTGTTCGCTCGGTTAATTTAGAATCCAAAAGGATTCAAAAAGAGTTTGGAGTAAGTATTCCGCAACTACTTTGCCTGCATTATTTGGCAACACAACCGAGTTTCCAGTCAACAATGACTGGTATTGCCAGCTATCTCAACCTCAATC
>CAZOEV010000362.1:0-3693 GCA_964578915.1 uncultured Lentimicrobiaceae bacterium | reverse complement strand
AATGGCATAATTCAAATATATGATGGAGTCACGCATTACCTCGAGTGGCAAAGCGCTAGTGTTTTTGATGTAACCGCGCTTGCTGTAAAAGACTACAATCAGGATGGAATAATGGATATTATCGCTGGAAATAATGCAGGTGATCTTACTTTTATCAAATGCGATGATTTCACTACAGCCGAAACTTTCAGTGCTTTTAACGAAAAAATCTATAGTCTTGAAGTTGATAATCTTGATTCAACCACTTCGATGGAATTGTTTGTCGGGGCTTCCTCACTAAAGATCTTCTCAACTCCAGATTTTGAATTGCTTTGGGAAAGTGATTATTTAGGAGCAAATGTTGGAGAATACGACAATATAATCCTGACTGATAGTGACAATGATCAATATATGGAGGTTTTATTTGGTACAAGTTGGGGGGCATATATGTACGAAGCAACCAGCAGATACCTAGACATCACTCCTCCCATAGTCGTATCGGAAGTTCCTCCTTCAAATATGCAAAAGATTGGAACCAACAGCAATATAAATGTTCTGTTATCCGAATTAATGGATGAAGAAACAATTACTATGAGCACAATTGATGTAGAAGGCCAAGATGGAACAACCATATCAACTTCAGTAGTTTATGATAGTTCAACTAATGTAATTACCGTCTCCCCCACAGATTTGTTACCTGTTGAACAAATTATAGCTGTCACCTTATCAGGAATTATATCAGATACAACAGGAAATGGGTTAGATGGAAATCGAAACGGTATTTCAGAAGGTAGTCCTGAAGATGACTATGTTTGGACATTTACAACAGGTGAGGGCCCTGATCTTGTTGGACCAGTTTTTTCGACAATTGAGGCCGATTCTGAAGAGAAATGGGCTGGTATATCTATCAAAATAGATGGCTTGCTAACAGACTATTCTGACTATGCTTCTTCACCAATAAAGTATGCAGAATATTTCATTGACAATATTGGGAATGATGGTGAGGGGATCAAAATGAATCCTGTGGATGGTTTATATGATGAATTGGAGGAAGAAATAAACGTAATCATTCCCACAACTGGTTGGTCGACAGGTGTACACACCCTCTATTTTCACGGCCAGGATTTTATTGGTAATTGGGGCGAACATGCCGTAATAAGCATATATATTCTTGATGAAGCTTCTGGAAGCTGGACGATGTATGGCAACAATCCTCAACACACAGGTTACAATCATTTCGACACACTTATTTTACCTCTGAGCCTTGAATGGACGAAAATTTTAGGGGCTCAGAACATGTCACCGGCTTGTCTTGTGAATGATAAAGTGGTGGTTTCAACTGATGGGTTTAACACCGAAAAGGGATTATATGTGCTAGATGCTGAAACAGGTGAGATCGATTGGTTTGAAAACATGATTGAAATGGCCTATGTAAATCCTCCCTCTTTTGCATACGGACTTATATATATGCAGGTTTGCAATGGTTCTTCGGATAGTTATGTGAGAGCATACGACATTACCACTGGCAATCTTGCTTGGGAATCACCCTATGGGACTCAATGGAGTCAACATTTCGCACCTACCATAGCCAAAGAACGCGTATTTGTAAATGGTGGAACTTATGGTGGAGCTTATGCCTTTGACGCTATGCATGGTTACGAATACTGGTTTCATTCACTTCCACAATATGACGATTGGACACCTGCTTACCACAACGATACTATTTATACATTCACTTCTATCTACAACGAATACGGTTATTTAGCAGCTCTTGATGCACATTCAGGAATGCTATTGTGGGATAAAGAAGACATCCTTTTTGACTGGTATGGCTACTCAATGGGAACTGTCCCTGTGCTGGACACTACAAATAGGGTTATTATTGTAACATCTCATAATTACCAGCATGCGATTGATATGGACAGCCACGAGACAATTTGGTATAAATCCGGAGCCTTTAAAACACCTGCAGTATATAACGGCACAGTATATAGTGCAAACGGGAATAAACTGGAAGCCTTTAATGTACTAACAGGTGAAAAACAATGGAGTTTTGAAGCCTCAGGTTCCCTGCTTTCTCAGCCAGCGATATCAGGTAATCATGTTTATATTAGTACAGAAACAAAGGTGCATGCCATCGACCTAACTTCACATATTGAAACATGGAGTTACGATGCAGGTGGTTTTCTTTCATTGGGTCTTGGACGACTTTTTGTTTCAGATCTCGAAACAGGTGTCCTATATGCTTTCAAGGAACTACTCATTGCAACTGAAGAAATGGAAGCAAATGCAGACAATGTTCAATTGTATCAAAACTATCCAAATCCTGGTACAAAGTCTGAACGAACAACGATTTCCTATTACATACCTAAAAAGTCAATGGTGCATCTAGCGTTGTATAATTTGCATGGAGAAGAAGTCGGGTTGTTGGAAGAAGGAATTCAAACAGCCGGAAAGCATCATGTGACCACTCAATTGCAGCGTTTACCAGCAGGTTTCTATTTCTACAAACTATCTGTTAATGGTGTGTCTTTTGGTACAAAAAAACTAATTCTTGTTGACTAAAATACCTTGATAATAGAATTAAAGTGAGGCTGTCTAAAAAACAAGATAGCCCCTAAAAAATCGACTGAGCATAATCTGCAAATAAAGCAACGCAGGAAACTGTGCAACACCTTTTGAAATAGATTTTAAAATCTCGATCAAGCTGCAGTTTATCTTTTAACGAACTTAAAACCGTACCTTTGCAAATCTTAAGAAAGGAAAAGTTTCGTGAGTTTTTAAGGTTAAATCACCGATGATGCACTCATCTTATTTGACCAGATAACGGGAATTCCGAATGATGGAATTTTTACACGCAAGCTTTTTTATCGTATAAACCCTTGAAAAAATTTATGAAATTCGAAGATTTAAAACTAATTCCTCCAATCCTCAAAGCATTAAAGGATGAAAACTATATAACACCTACTTCTATTCAGGCAAAAGCTATTCCGCTGATTTTGAATAGAAAAGATGTTTTGGGTAGTGCACAAACTGGCACAGGGAAAACAGCTGCTTTTGCGCTTCCAATCCTTCAGCACCTGACAAATGATCAGCAAAACTATAAAGGTAAAAGAACTATTTCAACACTAGTAGTTACTCCTACCCGTGAGCTTGCTATACAAATTGGAGAAAGCTTTACGGTTTACGGAAAATATACCCACGTAAAAAATACCGTGATTTTTGGCGGCGTAACCCAAGGATCGCAAACAAACGCCCTCAAAAGAGGTGTGGATATTTTGGTGGCTACTCCTGGCCGCTTGCTCGATTTAATGGATCAGGGCTTTATCTCCTTGCGCGACATCAAATATTTTGTATTGGATGAAGCCGATCGCATGCTCGATATGGGGTTTATTCACGATATCAAGAAGATAATCGCTAAATTACCCAAGCAAAGACAGTCCTTGTTTTTCTCGGCAACCATGCCACAAAACATTTTAGACCTTTCGCGCCAAATTTTGGTTAACCCACTGACGGTTTCTGTGAGCCCCGTTTCTTCAACTGCAGAAACCATTCAGCAGTATTTATACATGACCAATCGCGAAAATAAAAAAGAGCTGTTATTGCATATTCTTAGCAATCCTGATCTGAAGCAAGTTTTGCTTTTTTCGCGTACCAAACATGGTGCTGACCGCATTGTGAGTAATCTGCGAAGGAGTAAAATTGAATGTGCGG
>CAZOEV010000361.1:0-3695 GCA_964578915.1 uncultured Lentimicrobiaceae bacterium | reverse complement strand
CTGAGCGGCCACGTCTGGATTTTTTGTGGTAATTGTCGAGCAGGTTTTGGTCGTTGGTATAGGCATGAATCGTTTCGATATGACCTTTTACAATACCCAGCTCATTCTCCAGAATTTCTAGGCCAGGCACGATGGCATTGGTGGTGCAGGAAGCTGCTGAATAAATCGTTTCTGTTTCAAGGTCGAGCGTTGATTGGTTTACGCCATAAACGATATTTGGAATATCGCCTTTACCTGGCGCAGTAAGCAAAACTTTTGCGGCGCCTTTGGCTTTAAGGTGGCGGCTTAGCGCTTCTCTATCTCTAAAAACACCCGTATTATCGATGATGAGCGCATCCTCAATTCCTTCGGCTTCGTAATCTAAATCTTCTGGATTGTTGGCGGCCAAAAACTTAATAATTTGTCCATTTACCACCATGGCTTTGTTCTCAAAATCCTCATTGGCAACACCTGCAAAATTGCCATGAACAGAATCTTTGCGAAACAATGAAACGCGTTTTTTAATATCTTCATCGCTATTTGAGCGCGTAACGATTGCCCTTAGCCTGAGATGTGAACCATTGCCAGCAAACTGAGTAAGCTCACGCGCAAGCAAGCGGCCAATTCGTCCAAAACCATAAAGCACAACATCTTGTGTTTTATCGCTACGTGGCGGTGCACCAACAAAAGCCTGAAGCTTATCAAGCACAAAAGCATTTACGGATGGATAATTGGCTTTTTCGTCTGTCCACTCCGCATTAAGTCGGCCAATATCTATTCGTGCAGGCGCAATATCTTCCTCCAGGATAGCATTGGCAATTAGGAGCGAATCTTGCACTCTGACGGGTTTTTTTAGGATGGTTTCGGCCCTGATATGCTTATTTAATATTTTTCCGGAACCCCGGTTTACCAAAACCGACCGCAACAATATTAGCTCTATAGATTTATCAAACCACAGCTTGCTTACAATGTTAATAAACTCAGTAGCAGATTTTTCGTTGTCAATCCAGGATTTAAGAGAGGCATTAAAATTTTCCATGAAGTTAATAGTTTTGGTTCACATTTATTGGTTAATTAGCCTGCTATTGGCTGTTTTATGCACTCGGGCAAATATACGGGATTATTCCGCAAACGATTGCGCTAAATGCAAAAAAAAACTGCACCAACAAGTTGATGCAGTTTTTAATAGGTATTTTATTGGCCTAGATACGCTTTTAGCAAGCGACTTCTGGCTGTATGCTTTAGTCTTCTGATGGCCTTTTCTTTAATTTGGCGCACCCTTTCGCGGGTTAGGTCAAATTTGGCACCAATTTCTTCGAGCGTGAAACCGTGGCTCATTCCAATGCCATAATACATATTAAGTACTTCGCGTTCTTTTTCGGTGAGTGTGGCCAGCGAACGCTGAATTTCGCGTCCCAGCGACTCCTGCATCAACGGTTCGTCTGTATCTACTGCATCCTCCGAAACATAAGAATCCAAGAACATCATATCCTCATCCTCTTTGAGTGGCGCATCAGTGGAAATATATCGCGTAGAAATTTTAAGTACAGAATCAATTTTATGCTGCGGCAGATCAAGTCTTTCCGCAATCTCATCTGATGAGGGCTTGCGTTCAAATTCCTGTTCCAATCTGGAGGAGGCTTTCCTGACTTTATTTAGCGAACCAACCTGATTTAATGGCAGGCGAATAATCCGCGACTGCTCCGCCAAAGCCTGTAAAATAGATTGACGTATCCACCAAACCGCATAAGAAATAAATTTGAAACCGCGTGTTTCATCAAATCTGCGGGCTGCTTTAATCAGTCCCAGATTTCCCTCGTTGATCAAATCCGGCAGGCTTAAACCCTGATTTTGATACTGTTTTGCAACAGAAACAACAAATCTGAGGTTGGCATTCACCATGCGCTCAAGGGCTTTTTGATCACCAGCCTTTATCTTCTGCGCCAGCTCCACTTCCTGATCGGCGGTGATCATGTCCTCTTTGCCTATATCCTGGAGGTATTTGTCCAAAGAGGCGGTTTCACGATTTGTGATTGACTTAGTGATTTTTAATTGCCTCATGGTTTTTTTGTATTTTTCTATATTGATAACAACCAACGGAACATTTAGTTCGGTAGCCTACTGAATTTAAAGTCTTGTAGCCGGATTATATCCTGAATTTCATCTAATGATTAGTAGAAAGACAATATTTAATTACCCAAAAGGCCTAAAAGCTTTGAATTTTTTACTACAGTTTCCGAACGCAAGTTATTTAAATTTATTCTAAATTAATCAAAAAACTCAAAACTTATTTTCATTCCGTTGGGATACATGCCTTCTACGCGGGTTGTATTATTTCTTTTACTGTTGAGCGCATCTTGCAGCGAAGCTTTATCATCTACCGATTTCCCATTGATTCTAACAATGATAAAACCTTTGTTGATACCGCCGCGCATTAAAATCCCTTCTTCCAGGTTAGTTATTTTCAATCCATTATTCAAACGTAACTTATCACGTTCCGAACTGCTGATACTTTCGAGACTCACGCCTAAAGTTTCGTTAAAAAATACGGCTTCACGTTTTTTTACTTCGGTAGTTCCGTCCCTATTTTTTAAAGTAACTGGATAATTCAAAACTTGCTCATCGCGAATGAGGCGTACCATTACTTCATCGCCTGGTCGGTGCTGTCCGACCACTTCAAGCAGTTGCGACAGCGTATTGACTTCGGTATTATCAACATGCGTAATAACATCGCCGGCATCAATTCCGGCAACAGCCGCTCCTCCATTTTCCATAACGCCTGCCACAAAAACACCATTAATGGTCTCAAAGTTCATCTGATCAGCAAGTTCTGAAGTCATTTCACGAATTTCTATGCCAATAAATGCACGTTGTGGCTCGCCATAGCGGATTAAATCATCCACAACTTTGCGCACAATATTTGACGGAATAGCAAAAGAATAACCTTCATAAACTCCCGTATGAGAAGCAATAGCAGCATTGATGCCAATTAACTGGCCAGCGTTATTCACCAAGGCGCCACCGCTATTTCCACGGTTAATCACTGCATCTGTCTGAATAAATGATTCTATGGATGAACGATTTCCGAGAATATTAATATTTCGCGCTTTGGCGCTCACAATACCTGCTGTAACCGTTGATGTGAGATTAAAAGGATTTCCAACTGCCAGCACCCATTCACCAATTTTTACCTCATCTGAATCACCATATTTCAGAAAATGCAGATCTTCCGCTTCCACTTTTATCAGCGCCAGATGCGTACTTGGATCCGTGCCAACGACAGTCGCCTTGCTTTTGCGCTTATCGTTAAAAGTTACTTCAATTTTATCAGCCCCTTCCACTACATGATTATTAGTAACTATATAACCATCAGCTGAAAGTACAACGCCAGAACCAAAGCCAACCAAACTGCGTTGCGCTTGTCGTTGATGCGGACTTCCATTAAAATATTCACGCAGCGAGCCGAAAAAATCATCGTAACTGGCGCCTCTATTTGTCATTTCGGTGCGGATATGAACTACAGCGTTCACGGTTTGCTCTGCGGCATCCACAAAGTCAATATCCTGAGGCATTGACACAAAAGATGCTGTTCGCGTGTTCGCTGGTTCGGGCTGCACAAACTGTCGGTTTTCGGCATTTTTAGAAAAAATATCCGCTCCTTTCCCATTAAAATTAGCAATAGATACGATTCCTACCATTAGCAAAGCACCAGCAAA
>CAZOEV010000360.1:0-3711 GCA_964578915.1 uncultured Lentimicrobiaceae bacterium | reverse complement strand
GAATAGGGTTTTCAAGTGAATCCAATAAAAAGTTATTAAAAAATACTGCCGGATTATTTCTTACCGAGAAATTCCAATTGTTAGCTACTGTAGTATGCAGAAAACGGTAGTCGCCACCGCCTGTCAAAGCCATATTATAAGCACCACAGTTAGCCAGCACTAGATTTTTAGCATCAATGGCATATAACCTTGAAAACAAACCAATACCCGTATGATTTTCAATAATTGTATTATCAATGCGTAAAGCTGCTTCCGTGGGTTTCAAAAACGATTCAGCCTGAATGCCAATATATCCGTTGCGTATAATGGCATGCGAAATCTGATGATCGGCGCCGGCTCTGGCTTCCATCAACCAGATGCGGTCCCATTGGCCAGGCACATTGCGGTAATCGAGGCCTTCTTGACTTTCCAAGCGGTCGCCTTTAAAAAGTACTGGCTGTTCGGCTGTTCCTGCAACAATAAGTTGGCCTTCGCTATACGACCACAATCCCGACTGGTCGTGAAAAAATATACGCGCGCCGGCTTCAATGCGCAAAGTGCCAAATGAATTGATAAGCGCATAACCATATACTACATAGGGTTTTTCGGCAGTCCAAACGGTCGTTTCAAGGCTGTCAGCAACAATTTTAAAAGGTGGAAATCCGGCAACAAGCTGATCTGCCAGAATATAAACGGCATCTTGTCCCCAGGCTACTAACTTCACGCTTTGCTGATTATTATTGGTTTCAAAAAGTAAATCTTCTTCCACTACAAAGGGATTATTGAGGTCGCGTGGGTCAATGGTTACGCGCACGAATACAAACAAGCTGTCGTTTCCCGGAATTTCAATATCGTACAGCTCCTCACCAGAAATTCCGTCAATATTCATCCTAAAAGCAGAAGACGAGCCATTGCCAAGCCGAATGGAACTAATGTTGAGTCGCTCCTCATTAGTATTGTATATCATCAACTTTTGCGTGGCAGATCCAATACTTGAAAATACGGTATCAAAAACTACAGAATCAGCCGAAAAGCTGAGTTTTAGTCCAGTATTGTTGCTGATTTCGTCCTGTTTACGACAAGAAAAAATAACCAGAAGCAGCGCTAGTGTTGCTAAGAGAGAAAATGTCGAGAATCGCCTCATCAGAATGTTGAGCTTTAAATTTTTTGCAAAGATAGAAATTTGAACAGCCGTATTGGCTAATCTTTAGGCTTAATAACGATTCTGTTAGGCCGAAATTGTACATTGGTTTGCTAATGAGAAAGCTTTTGTTTTTAATAGCTTGTTTTTTATATGCTGCTACATTTTATTTCCAAAGCGTTTAACCTCAAATAATCACCAATTTTTTTCTACTTTTGCAGTTGAAAAAATTAGCCTGAATTATTTTATTAATAAACAGATAACAACCTATGTTTGAAGGTCTAAGCGATAAACTGGAACGTTCGTTCAAGATGTTGAAGGGGCAGGGACACATTTCTGAAATCAATGTGGCCGAAACCCTTAAGGAAGTTCGTAAAGCACTACTCGATGCCGACGTTAGTTTCAAAATAGCCAAGGATTTTACCAACATTGTAAAAGAAAAAGCACTGGGACAGAAGATTTTAACATCTGTTTCACCTGGTCAGTTAATGGTGAAAATCGTTCATGATGAATTGGCCGAGCTGATGGGAGGTGAGCAGGAAGAAATCGCACTCAATGCCAATCCAGCCATTATTCTTATTGCCGGCCTTCAAGGCTCGGGTAAAACGACTTTTTCGGCTAAGTTGGCCAATTATCTCAAAACCAAAAAGGGCAAGCAGGTTTTATTGGTGGCTGGTGACGTTTACCGTCCGGCAGCTATTGAGCAGCTCAAAGTCTTGGGTGAACAGGTTGGTGTTGAGGTGTTTACAGAAGAAGGAAGTAAAGACCCCGTCAGCATTGCTAAAAAAGCCATCGCGCAGGCAAAACAATCATCTAAAAACGTTGTCATCATTGATACTGCCGGTCGTTTGGCCGTTGACGAAATGATGATGAACGAGATTGCGGCCATCAAGAAAAATGTTAACCCGCACGAGATTCTGTTTGTTGTTGATTCCATGACAGGACAGGATGCGGTAAATACAGCCAAGGCCTTTAACGACCGGCTCGATTTTAATGGCGTTGTGCTCACCAAACTTGACGGAGACACCCGTGGTGGTGCGGCTTTGAGTATTCGTTCGGTCGTTGACAAACCCATAAAGTTTGTGGGTATTGGCGAAAAAATGGACGCGCTGGACGTATTTTATCCCAAGCGTATGGCCGACCGTATTTTGGGCATGGGTGATATAGTTTCGCTGGTGGAACGCGCTCAGGAACAGTTTGATGCCGATGATGCCAGAAATCTTCAGCGTAAGCTGGCCAAAAACGAGTTTAACTTCAACGATTTTCTGAAACAGATTCAGCAAATCAAAAAGATGGGAAATATCAAGGACTTGGCTGGAATGATTCCTGGCATGGGAAAAGCATTGAAAGATACTGAAATTGAAGACGATGCTTTTGTGGGTATTGAAGCTATTATTCATTCGATGACGCCTGCTGAACGTGAAAATCCAAAATTGATGAATGGTAGTCGCAGAAAACGTATCGCGGATGGAAGCGGAACAAGCATTGTAGAAGTAAACCGCTTGGTAAAACAGTTTGATGAAACCGCAAAAATGATGAAGATGATGACTGGCGGCGGCGGTAAAAAAATGATGCGGATGATGAATCAAATGAAAAGGCGTTAATTCATTTCAATGATGAAATAATACAGAGACGCTGATTTTCAGGGTCTCTTATTTTTTTTAGCGGATGAAATTTAAAATTTACAACAAATGAGTAAAAAAATAATTGATGGCAAGGCAATCGCTGCCAAAATAAAGAAGGAAATAGCCGCTGAAGTAGCTGCTATGATTGACGCAGACGAAAAAGCACCTCACTTGGCAGCAATTATTGTCGGAGACGATCCGGCCAGCCAAACTTATGTAGCTTCCAAAGAAAGAGCTTGTGCTTCAGTTGGTGTAACATCTTCAGTTTATCGCCTTGATGCTGCTGCTTCAGAGAAAGAGCTACTCGATATGGTGCAGTTTTTAAATCGTGATCCCGACGTGGATGGATTTATTGTCCAGATGCCGCTGCCCGATCATATCAATGCCGATACGGTAATTCTGGCTATTGATCCTAAAAAAGATGTAGATGGTTTTCATCCGGAAAATGCAGGCCGCATGATGCTTGGTTTGCCGGCTTATCAGGCTGCTACGCCACAAGGGATTGTGGAATTATTGAAGCGCAGTAAAATTGAAGTTGCAGGAAAACATGTTGTGGTTTTGGGTCGGTCCAATATCGTTGGGACGCCTGTTAGCGTTATGCTTTCGCGCAAGGCGGAAGCTGCTAACGCTACCGTTACGCTTTGCCATAGCCGCACCAAAAACCTGAAAGAAATTACTTTACAAGCTGATATTTTAATTGCTGCCATCGGCAAATGTGAATTTGTGACTGCAGAAATGGTAAAATCTGGCGCCATCGTGATCGACGTGGGCATACATCGCGTGGAAGACGCCAAAAAGGAAAAAGGTTACTATTTGGCTGGTGATGTTGCATATAAACAAGTAGTGGATAAAGTTGATAGAATTACGCCGGTTCCAGGAGGGGTAGGACCAATGACAATCGTTTCGCTGCTACAAAACACGCTTGCTGCCGCCAAGAAAACCATTTATAAATAATGCCGCAAAACA
>CAZOEV010000359.1:0-3714 GCA_964578915.1 uncultured Lentimicrobiaceae bacterium | reverse complement strand
GTAACTAATCAGTCCCAAAATCAGCTAAAAATTCTAGGATTAGGTGGTTATCAACAAATATAGCTTAGCGTTGTTGAAAAGTTTTATTTTTCGGGTGCTTATTCCCCTTGTATACTTGCGTAAAAGTAGAGATATGATTTCCGAGCATGAATACTCAATTCTCTGAGGGGAAGTTTTGATAATTAGGCTGTTATCAACAATTTCAGGTGTCGGTTGTTGATATGTATTGTTGGTAAAATTTGGTGTTTCTATAATTGTGGGCGACTTTTGCCAAATTCAATAATGGTAGAAAAAACACACATAGAAGCTTTACACGACTTGGTTATTAATCTCCAGGAACAAGTCAACCAACTTAGGTTTGACCATAAACAATTGAAATTAGAGAATGAGCATTTAAGAAAAGATAATAGGCAATTGAGATCTGAAATTGACCAGTTAAATTCAGCATTATCAAAGCATAAAACTAAAAAGACAAGCCAAAACAGTTCGATTCCTCCATCAAAGGATGAGAACAGGCCAAGAAAAAATCAGAGTTTACGCGAAAAATCAGATAAGCCCGTAGGCGGTCAAACAGGGCATGAAGGCAAAACATTAAGAATGACAGATTCGCCGGATAAGTTGATAGACCACATTCCATCTTATTGTAAACAATGTGGTTATGATCTGCGCGAGATGAAACCTGAATTCATAGCAAGACGTCAGGTCATAGATATTCCTCCCATACAGCCCATAATCACAGAACACCGGCTTTATAAAAGAACGTGTAAATGTGGATGCCAGAATACTTCAGATTTTCCAGCCAATGTAAATTCTCCGGTAAGTTATGGTAGCAATATCGAAAGTCTAGTTGCCTATTTTCACACTAGGCAATACATCCCATTTGAACGGCTAAAAGAATTGTTTAATGACCTATTTTGCTTGCCCATAAGTGAAGGAGGTCTACATTATTTGCTCGATAGGATTACCCTAAAAGCTATTCCGGTATACGAAACGATTCGGCAACGTGTATTGAATAGTGAGGTAATAGGCTCTGATGAAACAGGTATAAAAATAAATGGCAAATTGAACTGGTTTTGGACATGGCAGAATAAATATCATACGCTAATTTGCGTCTCGAAAAATCGTGGTTTTCAAACAATTATCGACAACTTTGGAAATCAGCTAAGACAAGCTATATTAGTGCATGACTGCTGGAAACCACATTTTAAAACAGCTGTAGAGGGTCATCAGCTATGCGTAGCACACATGCTGCGTGAGCTAAACTATTTGCACGAAAAAGATGAAATTGATTGGCCAAAACAAGTCAAAGATGTTTTTCTAAGAGCCATTACTTTGAAAAAATCACTTGATTGCTCATCAGACTATGACAATCCTAACCAAGAAAGAACAAAACTAGAAAATGACCTCGATGAACTTCTTGACAAACAGATTGGTAAAAAATATAAAGAATCAATCACCTTTCAAAAACGACTAATAAAATACAGATCATCTATTTTTACTTTTCTTTATTATCCGGAAGTTCCGCCAGACAATAATGCCTCGGAACGGGCAATACGAAATGTGAAAGTAAAACAAAAGATATCAGGGCAATTTAAGTCCTATGAAGGTGCAGAAAGATTTGCAATCCTACGCTCCATTGCAGATACGGTTATTAAAAACGGTCAAAACATATTGAACGCTTTTGCTACTATTGCTAAACTTGAACCCCAGACTGATTAGTTACCCTTTATGAGAACTTTCATCAACATCAAATAAATTAGAAAATTTCTTATATCGTTCATCAGTAAAACCTTCTCCATTATCTGAAATCTCAAATTTGAGGGTTCCAGGTATACTTAATGCTTTGATTGTTATTTTTATGTAAATTTCAGTAGCATTTGCATCCAAAGCATTTGCAATTGCTTCAAAGTAAACCATCTCAAGTGATGAATTACCAAAAAACATTTTTACTGCTTGACTTAGTTTCACTTTCATGGTTTATCACTTTTTGGTTGTCAATTCTCCTGCAAAAGCTTTTTGCAAAAGGCTTTTTTTTAAGGCATCTAAGTTATTGATTTTTTGTTGATACACCGTTTCCAACTTTTGCGTTTCGGCGCGAAGGACATCTAATTGGCGGACGATGGTTTGTTGTTCTATTACTGATTTAGGAAAATCAATTGTAATCTTCTTTAAGAGGCTTGATTTAATTCCAACTACTGTGGCACCTGTACCTTTTTCTAAGATTCTTTTTCTTATTGGTCCTGAAAGAAGCATATACTTCAGAAAAGTTGGGTTTAATTTCTGCCTATTTGGCTGCATCACAATAATTCTTTGTGCGAATGCTAATTTTTCATCATTTTCGATTTGCGCCACATTTGCTAATGGAGCTTCCGTGGTAAAAATCACGTCACCAACATTGGGGATACCTCTTGTCATCCAACTTTCGTAGTTATCATCATCTATAAATTCTTGCGGCTCTAATTGCAAGTATCCAAGTTTTACATTTTTAGCGGTTATCAACCTTACTCCATTTTCAGTTTTTTGTGGTGTTCTGCCTCGATAATCAATGAGCTTAATATTATCTTCAAGATTGCATTCCTCCCAACCCTCACCCTTTTTCTCAAACACCCCCTGCAAGTAACTTTCAAAAAGCTCCTTCGCATTTTTGAGGTTTTGTTCGGCATTGGCTTTTGCCTTGTTTATGGCGGCAAAGCTCTCGTCTAAAATGGCAACGATGCGTTGTTGTTCGGGGAGGGATTTGGGGTAAGTTATTTTAGCCTTATTAATATCTTGTTGATTAACACTTGCTTGATTTACTGACTGTTTGCATATTCCTTTCCAATAGCCATTTTGAAAAAGAAACTTTAAATAATGTTCAAGATACCTACTAGTTAAAATGGATTTTGGGCTCATCAGCAAAAGATTAACTCCGTGATAAACTTCTTCATCAGAGTTAAATAATGCAGTTTTACCTACGTGTATTGGGCTATTGATATGGCTAAAAAGAATATCCCCTTTTGTTAGCCGGTATTTTTCTTTATCGGATTTAGATAATGTAGCATACCCAACCTTTTCCACATCAAAATAAGCTTTAGAAATACTTTCAATTCGTGAAATTTTATTTCCAATACCTTTCTTGTCTTGCTTACAGTTGATACCATTTCGCAAAATATCTAAAACATCTCCCAAAGTTTTCTTTTCCCAACCCATAAGTAAATGAGCTTGTTGATTTTTCATATCATCTCTCCAATTGAATTAATAACACTCTCCACCGAGCCTTTCTCCATTTTAGAAAAGGCAAACCATTTTTTGCCTAAATCTTTGAGTGAAGCGCCAAGATGATATACTTCGGTGTTGTCAATAATCAAAAAACGGTCGTGGCTCTTATTAAAGGCTTTTATTTGGAAATTACCATATTGTTCGTTTGCTTTTTGCACATCTAAAGTCAGTTGTTTGCTACTATTTTTGGTAAGTAAAAGCACCTTTACGTCTGCACTCTTTTTAGATAAGTGAGTGAGGGTGTTTTCATCTAAATAATTATCAATCAACACGATACTGTGCTTAGCCGAACGGATAATTTTAGAAGCGAGTTTGTAGGCGTCAAATACTTGTCCGTCAAAAAATACGCCTTGACTTGGAATCACATCTTTGCTTTCCAAAGCTTTGAATACTTGCTCAAACTTATGGTCGGTTTCTATCTGTCGGTGTTCTATGCTTTCCATTCTTTGGAGGAGT
>CAZOEV010000358.1:0-3717 GCA_964578915.1 uncultured Lentimicrobiaceae bacterium | reverse complement strand
GATGGGTAGTCGCGGATACATCTGCTTTATCTTTTTACTGAGCCGCTTAAAGGCTTTTAGTTCACAATCCTGTTTTTCATAGTCTTGATTTTCAGGATTTTTAATCCATTCAGTAGCTATTGAAAAAATAAACCCGTTACCACACATAATCTTTGCTTCTAGCACATGGGTTGTCCAGGTGCGTTTTCCACTCTTGTATGTTTTAAAGGGACATCCGGGGTATGGTTCGTGATCAAAACTTTGCATGCCTGTGGCGTCAATACCCACAAGGTGATTGGTGCCAAAGAGTTTGTATTTATTCAATACTTTCGCTCGTAAAAGTAGCTGTATCATCTTACGTTTGATTTCTTCCAACTCTTTTGTATCCAGCTCTTTAAGCAGCCGGATAGAAGTATCTAAGTCAGGCAGTTTACAACCAAATAGTCTTTCAAAATTTGTGGCATAGTAGCCTTTGGAGGCCGTGTTGTCAGCGTTATTTCGCGAGCCGCGCTTGAAAAGGAACATGCCTACTACTGCCATCAATAATTCCTCAACCTTGTAAATAGGTCGTTTGCGATGCTCGCTTACCTGACTGAGCATCTCCAAAAACTCTGGAAAATGACGCTTAATGGTTATGCTCACCTGCATAGTGAAGGTGTAGATTTGGTACAATTCAATTTTGGCCTTGCACCTAGCTCTTTTTCTTAATTTCTCTGTCTTCTACTATAATATACGAAATCAGAAAAATAGTTGCAAAAAAAACAAAAAAAATGCAAATAAATTTGGTTATTACATTGAATAGTAGTAATTTAGCTGTAAATAAAAACGCCGGTATACGTGGCTTCGCTCCGGCGTTTTTTAAAATAATAAAACATGAAACCCACATCCATTTGGTTTGGCGGGTTGCCCGCCTAATTAGACTTAATCATTGATTATCAACACCTTGCGGCATCGCATACAATGATAATGATTTCATATTAGTAGCGGCAAAGTTAGTGCGAAAAATATTTTTAAGCTAAATTTTTATCCCATTTGTTCTCAGCACGTTATGATGTGTAGATTTTTGATGCGGAATTGCTGCTGCACATAGTGCTTTAATTTATTAAGCTCAACTTCGCCTTTGCGGAAAGTTTAATCAAATGATACCCCTGTTTTTTAGCCCGTAATATCTCGATATCACTTCCTTCAAGTGCAAAAGATTTAACTATTTCAATATGCATTCAGTAAATGACATCAAAAAAACAACAAGCCGTTAATTCCAATTTTCAATTCATACAGTTTTTTATATATTTACACCCGAATTGCACTATTATTAGGATTGTAAGCAGCTTAGTTTATGGAGTGGTTTAAAACCAGATTACATGAAAATCAAAAACAGGTTTTCGATCCTGTGCGGAAAAGATACGTAAGCTTAACTCCGGAGGAAGCCGTGCGCCAGCAGGTTTTAAACACCTTGATTGAAGTATTGAAAGTGCCAGCAGGATTAACAGCGGTTGAATACACCATCAAAGTAGGAAGTCTTGTAAAACGTTGCGATATAGTGGTTTTTTCTAATGATCATCAGCCTCTGCTGATTGTTGAATGTAAGGCTGAACACATCAAAATTTCGCAAAAAACCCTGGACCAAGCTACACGCTATAATTCAGGCCTGAAAGTTGATTTCCTGATGCTTAGCAATGGAAAAAACTATTACCTTTTTCAAATCAGTGAAGGCAAATTAAGAAGCTGTAAAGATCTGCTCCCTTATCCCGAAATGAACGCTTTAAAAACCAAAATCTAATGACCAAAGTACGCCTGCTGTTTATTATCGTCCTCAGCCTATATTTTTCATTTGCTGGCTATTGCCAACAAACAAAGGTTGAAAAAAGCGAAATTGAATCAGAGGCCATTGACTACTTGCTTCTGGCAAAAAGTTTTCACACCAAATCAGTTGAAAAATCCCTCGAATTTAGCAAAAAAGCCCTGCTAAAAGCCAAGCAAACGGACAAAGACAGCTTGCTTGCACATGCCTACAAAACGTTGGGAGTAGCAAATTTCTATGCCGGAAAATCTGAATTAAGCATTCCGCTGTATGATACGGCCATGCTATATTTTCAACAGTTAGCTGACACGCATGAAATTGGAAACATATATAATAATCTGGGCATTGCCTATTCAGAGGTAGGAGATTTTAACCACGCTATCGAAATGTATCTACTTTCCCTAAAAATTTCAGAGAAAGAGGTAGATACAGCTTCTTTGGGTCGATTATATAACAACTTGGGGACTTTATACTACAGGCTTCAGGACCAACATGAAGCACTCATTTATTTTGAAAAAAGCTTTGAGTTTTCTAGCATTGACAATGACTCTGTCGGTATGATGAGTTCAAAAAATAATATTGGGTTAGTAGAGCTCAATTTGCAAGTCTATGACAGCGCATTGCTTACTTTTCGCGAATCGGTTGCCATCGGTAAAAGAAATAACGACATAGGTGGCACAGCCAATAGTCTACATAATATTGGATTGATCTTCCATAATAAAGCTATGGTTGACAGTGCGCTTTTTTATTACAAAAAAGCTGATGAGCTTTATACTTTGGCAGGAATGCGGATGGGCAACAACTATATCTCAATGGGGAAATGTTATCAGGCCTTGGGCAACTATGCACGTGCAATCAATGCCTTTGATGAAGCGTTAAAAATTAGTTTTAACAACAACGATCGCTTGCTTAGATTAGATGCTTATAATCAGCTTTTTGAAATTCAAAAAGAACGTGGGAATAGAGATGCCGCCTTTAGTGCAGTCGCAAAATACCACGCACTTTTCGACTCTATAAAAATACTTTTCGATTCAACGGCAGTTAAAAATATCCAGGCCAGGTTTGAGATTGATGTCAAACAGCGCGAACTAAGTAACTTGCAAGATTTACAGAAAACCCAGCTTGACATGCTCAGCGAGCAGCAACAAAAACTAAAGTTTCAGCGAATCTTAAACTATTCGAGCATGATTTTTTTAGCTTTTGTGCTCGCTTTTGTTTACTTTTTAGTAAACCTGCTAAAGAAAAACAAAGCATCGCAGGCCTTGTTGCGTCAACAAAATAACGAAATTGAAAAAGCCCGATCAGCGCTATCGGGCTCTCACGAATCGCTTATAGAGCAAGAAGAATTACTACGAACGCTTATCAATTCTACGCCCGATATAATTTGTTTTAAAGACGGCGAAAGTCGCTGGCTAAAAGCCAATGAGGCTATTTTAAGGCTTTTTAAGCTTACTGGAGTAGATTATAAATTGAAAACTGATACAGAATTGATAGTTTATAGCCCCGAACACAAAGCGGCCCATGAAAGCTGCATGATATCTGATGAAATATGTTGGCAAAAGGCAGAAATAACCCGCAATGATGAAGAAATAAATGATGAAACAGGCAAACCCAAAATTCACGACGTTTATAAAATTCCACTGTTTAATGCTGATGGAAGTCGCAAAGGAATAATCGTTTGGGGAAGAGACATCACAGAACGCAAACAAGCTGAAAAAAATCTGGAGCGTGCGCTTGAAAAAGCCGAAGAGTCAGACAGGCTCAAAACAGCTTTCCTATCTAATATGTCGCACGAAATCAGAACGCCACTAAACGCCATCATTGGCTTTAGCGATTTGCTCGGCGACGATGACAGCACCGCTGATGAAAAAACTAATTTTATAAAAATTATTCATCAAAATGGAGAGGCCTTGCTAAGCCTTATCGGCAATATCATC
>CAZOEV010000357.1:0-3720 GCA_964578915.1 uncultured Lentimicrobiaceae bacterium | reverse complement strand
GCTAAATCCTTTGGTGAAATCAAAACGGTAACCATCAACATTATAATTCTCTATCCAGAAGCGATTTACGCGATCAACAAATTTTTTGGTTTGCGCACTTTCATGGTCAAAATCGTATCCCCAGCAATAGGGTTGATGAGGACAAACCTGATTATACCATGGATTTTGCGCAGTTGGCTGTCCATATTCTCCAGCGGTCGGGTCAAAATAGAGTTGCACTAAGGGCGATTGTCCGTAGGAATGATTTAATACCATGTCGATAATCACGGCAATACCACGTTTGTGGCATTCGTCGATAAATCTTTTGTAGTCGTTTTCGGTACCATAAGCTTTGTCGGGCGCAAAATAAAATGAAGGATTATAGCCCCAAGAATCATTGCCTTCAAATTCGTTGATGGGCATTAGCTCGATGGCATTCACGCCCAGCCGTTGCAAATAATCAAGTGTATCCATCACAGTTTTGATAGCACGTGTGCCAACAAAATCGCGGATATGTAATTCGTAAATCACCAATTCTTCTATTGAAGGTGCTTCGAAATCAGTGATTTCCCATTCGTAATCTGATTTTGAGGTCTGAAAAACGGAAACAATACCTGATGTTTTTCCTTCGGGATAGGGCATGAGGTTAGGATAGGTTGAGCTGGGGATATAGCTGTCGTTCCATGGATCGAGCACTTTTTCAGTATAAGGGTCAGCAATACGCAAATTGCCATCAACAAAGTATTGATATACATATTCGCGTCCTGGCTCTAGATTTGTAATTTCCAGCCAGTAAGAACTTTGATCTGGAGTGCGATTCATATAGTTTCCGCTGCTTAAATCCCAGTTGTTGAAGTCACCAATAGCAAAAACATATTCTTTATAGGGCGCGTAAAGTGCAAGAATTACTGTTGAATCATTGATGTAATTGATGCCTTCAATCACGTTTGCAGGCAGGCTGGCTATTGGCACTTCTGGGCGCACGAAATACATAAAGCTGTCGGCTACCATTTCCGTACTTGTCAGGGCAATGGCTTTTACCATATTGCTCCCGGTTGTGCCGGAGGGAATGGTATAACTAATTGTATTAGAAGTGCTTTGGGCGATTAAGCTATTATTCAGAAACAGTTTTAAAGAATCTGCGCCGGCTGAGGAAACTTCTATTGCTAGGCTTTCATTTTCTTCGATCAACACCTGAGGTGCATCAGGTGTAATAAAATTAACGAAAAGGCCATCGGCATATACATCGTAGAAAATATCACCGTTTTCAGCAGTTTTTCCTTCGAGGTAGCCGCCATTTACTGGAGAAGCAGAGCGGAAAACAAAAGCCATTTTCTCGATAGTTTCCGAGGCTGGAACGCCGTAAAAGCTTCTGATATTGGGCGTAATACTTAATGTATAAGTATCTGTTGCAATGCGCGTAAGCTTGGCTTTGGGAATATTTTCTCCCCAGTCTGAGATCACGTATTTCCAGTCGGAATTGCTGCCACTATTATTGGTAATCACACCCGAGTGCACATACACATCGCCTGTGTATCCGGCCAGTCCGCCATTTCCTTCATTGGCAAAAAAGGTGATGGTTACGGCTTCATTATCATTCGGAAATGTAGGATCAGCAGTAATTAGCTGCGCCTGAAGCGGTATGATAAAACCTAAAAGAAGAAAGAGAAAAATGCTGTTTATTTTCGACATGATCAATATTTTTAAGGGTTACGCCTGTTCAAAGGCCTTATTAACGATTCAAAGATAAGGCTTTAGGAATGGTTTTGCATCCGCTTTATGTTTTTTTAGCTTTTATTGTGCTGCAACCGTTTGCACGATATCCGCAACTGGTAGTCGTATATGATGAGTTGCAGTTTGACGGATTCCAACTGATTAGATGACGAAATAATCTGGAATACAAATAGGAGTTAGATTTAATTCTAAAATCTTAATTATAGCAGAAAAAAATAAGTTGTTTAGAGCTCAAATTCTTCAAACTGTGTTGGAATAAATATATCGTGATATCCTGCTTTCTGGAGGTGCTTTTTGTAGGCCATTTGCGCTTCTTCATCACCGTGAACTAAAAACACTTTTTTAAGTTTATTGGCATCCTGGCAAGCCAGATAATCGATCATTTCTTTGTAATCCCCATGACCACTAAAGGCGTCAATTTTAAAAACATCCGCTTTTATATGATGCGGTTGCCCGAAGATGGAGATGTCTTTTTCGCCACTCAAAATACGCGCTCCCAGAGTTCGCGGAGCACAATAGCCCACAGCCAGCACGCTATTTTCGGGTTTGTCGATATTGTTAGCCAAATGATGTTTTATGCGGCCAGCCTCCATCATGCCCGAGGCAGAAATAATTACACAGGGTTCTTTACTGAAGTTCAGTTTTTTGGAGTCATTCACATTTTTGATATACTTGAGCGTGCCAAATCCTAAAGGATCTGAGTCAGTTTCCATCACCTGTTGCACCTGTTGATTAAACTGATCGGTGTGCATTCTGAAAATTTCCGTAGCGTTTACAGCCAACGGACTATCCACATAGATAGGAATACGTGGCAGCAATCCTTCGTTGTAAAAATTATTAAGCATATAAACCACTTCCTGTGTGCGGCCAATGGCAAAAGAGGGGATGATGAGCTTGCCTTTTTTCTCTACGCAGGTATAATTTACGATACGCAACAGCTCGGCTTCAGCACCTTTTTTGTCCTGATGCAATCGGTCACCATAAGTGGATTCGGTAATTAGATAATCGCATTGTGGAAAGGCATCGGGCGGACTCAACAAATAATTATTTGGTCTTCCGATATCGCCGGTGTAGCCAATTCGTGTCATGCTGCCCATTTCATCAATTTCGATTGTGGCCACCGCACTACCAAGCATGTGGCCTGAGTTGGTAAATTTTACACGAATATTGTTGTCGATACTGAATTTTCGGTTGTGTGCCACGCTGATAAACAGCTCCATAGATTTTGCAGCATCTTTTTGGGTATAAATTGGCTCGACCGGTGGCAGGCCTTTGCGTGCTCTTTTTTTGTTAAACCATACAGTATCGTGTTCTTGTATAAAACCGCTGTCGGCCAGCATGATGGCGCATAAATCGCGGGTGGCATGGGTGCAAATCACCGATCCGCGAAATCCTTTTTTGTAGAAATAGGGGATAAGCCCAGAATGATCAATATGGGCGTGTGTGAGTATGATATGGTCTAAGGTTTCTGGATCAATGCCGGTGTCGCGATTCATTTTGTCTGTCTCGAGACCTTTACCCTGAAACGCGCCACAGTCGAGCAGTATTTTCTTGCCGTGTTCTGTTGTTATCAGGTGTTTGCTTCCAGTTACTTCGCGCGCTGCGCCGATAAATTGAATTTTCATTTTAGAGGTGTTTGCTGAATAAAAATGATAAAATAGCCATTCAACCCTGCCCATAAACATTGATTAGAAAGCTTTTGGACAAGCAAAGCTGTTTCTTGAGTTGAGCGCTTTTATGTTTTCAATTTTTTAAAAACATAAGGTCAACTTTATACGAAACAAACCTCTAAGGTACGGAAATTTAGTGTTATTGGTAATTTATTGATTGATTTCAGAACGCGTTTAAATATTGTACATACTTGCTAAAAAAGCTTTTTACAGCTTTTTGAAAGTGTTCCATTTTTGATTAATGCGTTGATTTCAAGCCTAATATTTTTGTATTGATGGCGATTTCCGCAATCGTATAGCTCCAGAAAAGGATCTTCTTTATTCAGATAAAATAATA
>CAZOEV010000356.1:0-3726 GCA_964578915.1 uncultured Lentimicrobiaceae bacterium | reverse complement strand
CTAATAATAAGCACGTTAATTGTCTCAGACCAATTGCAATTTATGCGTAATTACGATAGTGGAATTGTGCTGGATCAGGTGATGGTTATTAATTTCCCATCAGACTCAACACTTTACAACAACAAAGAAGTACTTCGGCAAGAGCTATTAAAACTTCCTGAAGTAAAACAAGTTTCGCTAACCGGTAGCTTACCCGGCTACCAATCAGGGCGTTTGATGTTTTTTTTAGGCGACACAGCTAAGCCTGAAGTGCGTACCATGAATCTGTATGTTGTTGACCATGAATTCTTTGATTTACTCGCTATCAAAACACTGGAAGGCAGAACATTTTCGAAGGACTATCCCAACGATTCTAAAACTGCTTTTGTAGTCAATAATGCTGCCGCTGAATTTCTAGGCTACCAAAATCCTGTTGGTGTTGATATGTCTTGCGGCATGGGCGTGGAGGGAAAGATAATAGGTATGGTTAACGACTTCCATTACAGTAGCCTACACAATCCGATTGAGCCACTGGTATTTATCTTGTCAAATGAAAAGCCTGATTTTGTTGCTGTTAAAATAAACGGTCAAATTAACCAGCCGCTTATTGAGCGTATTGCCGAAATATGGCAGATTTTTGATCAAAAACACTTTTTCAACTACCACTTTCTGGATCAGCATTATGCCCGACAATATCAGCGTGAAGAGAAAATGCTTTCGCTTTTTGGTTACTTTTCTTTTATTGTCGTATTGATTTCCTGCTTAGGCTTATATGGGCTTTCGTCCTTCACTATTGAACAACGCACCAAAGAAATCGGAATGCGAAAAATTTTGGGAAGTAGCAACTGGCACTTAATTAAGATTACAATCATTGGTTTTATGAAGCTGGTTTTATTAGCAGGTTTAATTGCCATTCCTACAACCTATTTCCTGATGTACGAATGGATGAATGACTTTGCTTACAGGGTTGGGCTCCATCCGGCATGGTTTGTCCTTGGACTACTTGCCGCAATTGCTGTTGCATTGATAACAGTTTATAGTCAAGCCATAAAAGCGGTGAACAAAAACCATGTTGACGCTATAAAATATGAATGACTCTTTCTCAGTAAAATATTTTGGCTATTTTAAAACCCATTCAGCGGCATAGTAACCGTTGGAATCAGCAGTAAAAATCCAAGGATAACAAGACCCAAAATCAAAGGCCAAACCCACTTCACCCATTTTTGATAGGGAATGCGCGCAATGCCAAGCACGGCGATCAAAATGCCGGAAGTAGGCGTAATCATATTGGTGAAGCCGTCGCCGAATTGAAAAGCCATTACGGTTGCCTGACGCGAAATGCCAATCAAATCGCTAAAGGGTGCCATAATCGGCATGGTAATAGCTGCTTTGGCCGAGCCAGACGGAATTACAATATTGATGACGGTTTGAATCAAATACATTACACCAACAGAAGCAATCTCGCCAAAATTCATCATCGCCTTCGACAGGCCATACAAAATGGAGTCAATAATTCCGCCATCTTCTAGGATGACAATAATTCCGCCGGCCAAACCCACAATAATGGCAGCCGACATAATATCGTTTACGCCTTCCAGAAAAAGTTTGGCAATTTCATCCGCAGATTTATTAATCGCCAATCCACTTGCAATACCCATCACCAGGAATAAAGTCGCGATTTCCATCACATACCAGCCATAGCCCATCACGCCAACAATCAGATAAAAAATAGTGTAAGTGAGCAGCAAAAGGATAAAATAATGAACCGACTTTTTCAAGCTTAAAAAGCCAAAAACCACAAACAAAACCGCACTCACCGGAATAACATAAAAACTAATGCTTGCATTGCCTACGGCTAGCGTAGTTATAGGATAAAACACCGAAAAAACAGCCAAAGCCAAACTGATCAATCCAAAAACCACCCAAGCCATTTTTGGTGTATAATATTCCAGCGAAACGGCCTGATCCTGCTCACGTGCACGCCAATAAGCATCGTCTTTGTACATTGGTGATGCCGCCGGATTTTTCTTGATTTTTATAGCATAGCGCAGCACAAAGAAAATTCCCAACGCATTGATGGCTACCCAGCTCAACATCCTGTATTCAATACCAGAAAAGAGTGGAATATCGGCCAAACCCTGCGCAATGCCAATGGTAAATGGATTGAGCACTGCGCCAGCAAAACCTAAATGTGCACCCACATAAACCATGCTTACGCCAACAATAGAATCGTAGCCCATTGAAATGGCTAGCGGAACAATAATAATCGCAAAAGCAATAGTTTCTTCGCTCATCCCGAAAACTGCTCCGAAAATACTGAAGAGTATCATTACCAGCGCAATAATCACATTATCAACGCCTAGCATTTTCATTAGGCGGTTGTGCTCCATGTTTTTAGTAAAGCGCAGAAAGTCATAAATCCCGACATCAATGGCTTTGCTCTGGTTCATAATCCAAAACGCGCCACCAATCATCAGAATAAAAATAATAATATTGCTTTGCTTTACAAACCCTTTGAACAAAGCCGAAAACACCTGCCAAGTTTGTGGTTCGGCATCAAGAAGTTGCTGCTCAGCGGCGGGCAAATCTTGTTGGTAATAAAACCGCATTTGTGTTTGCGAACCCGAATCAGTTAGTACAGTTTCTTCCACATAACTTCCCGGCGGAATGATCCAAGTCATAACAGCAGCCAGCAGAATAATAAAAAAAACGATGACATAAGTATGCGGAACTTTTCTCTTTTGAGCCATAATGCGCTTTAAATAGGGGTTTAAAAATCTTTCATCCACTCAAACAACTGATAATGGGCACCATTCATGCCAAGTTGCGCATAGGTTTTCTGTGCATTAACATTAGTTTTGTCCACATAAAGCCGGATGCCAGCTACGTTTTTATCCGCTGCTACGAGCTGTTTGATATCCGCATACATTTTACGGTAAACGCCCTGCCGGCGAAAGGATTTATCAACAAAAACAGATTGAATCCAATAAACCCAAGCATTGCGCCAGTCGCTCCACTCAAAAGTTATCATCAAGGAAGCTATAATTTCCCCTTCGGCTTCAGCCACAAAGTACATTCCCTTGGATTTATCCTGAAAAACCGCTTCAATTCCGGCCCTAATTTGCGCTGGATCAAGTGTTAGGTTCTCTGTTTCTAGTGCCATTTCTTCCTGAAAGGAAGCTATTTTTTCTTTGTCGTACAGGTTGGCTTTTCTAACTTCGATGCTCATATTTATATTACTTTTGCGACTTGAATGGGCAAATTTATCATTTTTAAGGGAATAGCTTCATGAGCGATCAAATAAAACATGAGTGCGGTATTGCACTTATCCGTTTACGCAAACCGCTTGAATTTTACCTCGCAAAATACGGTACGGCTTTTTACGGCTTACAAAAATTGCATCTGCTGATGCAAAAACAACACAACCGCGGACAGGATGGCGCCGGAATTGCCGGAATAAAGCTGGATCTGCAACCCGGCAACAAATATATCAGCAGGCTGCGCTCCAATGCCAGCGCACCAATCAAGGATATTTTTACAAAGGTTTACGACAGGCTACAACAAATTGAAAAGCAACGACCCGAACGCCTACACGACGTAAATTGGCTGAAGCAAAACGTTGATTTCAGCGGCGAACTTTTTATGGGTCATTTACGCTATGGCACTTTTGGCCAAAACAGCATTATGAACCTGCATCCTTTTGTGCGCGCTAACAATTGGATGACCAGAAACTTAGTGTTGGCAGGC
>CAZOEV010000355.1:0-3730 GCA_964578915.1 uncultured Lentimicrobiaceae bacterium | reverse complement strand
AAAGTATGCGGAGTAGCTATGTAGATAATATCAATATCGGGTGACTTAGCCAGCTCTTCGTAGGAGCCATAGAAAACTGTCGATTTGTATTGTTTGCTGAATTTCCTGGCTTTGTGAATATCCCTTGAAGCAACAGCTTGTAAGATGGCATTACTTGAAAGTTGGAGATCGCTGGCAAATTTGTGAGCAATATGGCCTAATCCAATAATTCCCCATTTAATTTTGGTATCCATAAACAATTTTATTTGGTTTGAAGACTTTTATATTTTGAATTATATAAACGCATGTAAAGGTAGAAAATCGACCTGTTTAATCAAAGGCTTAAATCACAAAAGGCTGAAATAGTTGCTGTAAAGGCAAGCAAGGCCCCGAAAAAATAGACATGAAAATATAAATAGAAGCATTTTGAAAAATATCTTCGCCCAAAAATTAGGGCATAAAAAAAGTGATAAGCTTATGTGCTTCTCGCAATCAGTGGTTTAGTTCTGCTAAAAATCGTAATAAATTATTTGCTATCAACGGATGTTTTATTGGAGAACTCCCGCTGATATAGCAGCACTTAACTTTTAGTTTACAATTGGCCTCAAAGTAAATCTTAAATTGCAAAGACTAATAGATTTCCACGACTGCAAGCCCAAAAGCTTCAGCACTATTGATAGGAATCGAAGAAGTGTTGAGGTTTTCAATGACCATTAAGTTTCCGGTTTCCAGCACATAATTAATGTCCATAAGCTTCAAATGGATAGTGCCTGAAGTAGCGTATAAAAACAAATTCTTGCACAGCTCCTTAGGCTTTAAGCAATAACTGCTGGTTGCGGCCATCGCTATGTGATATAATTCGCCTTGCTTTAGTCCTGTGGTCATAACATTAAAATCAGTGCAGGTGCCCAAAGAAGTGGTTTTCCAATCTCCACTAAAGCAATCCACATCAAAAGCTTTGAGATGTTTGCTGTATTGCCTTTCATGGGTAATGCTGATTTCTCCTTCTAATATCATCAGCTTGCGCTGTATGCCCGGCAAGGCCGTGAAAGTAGATTCTTCAACTTCTATTTTTGCTGTGCTTATTCTTAGCTCAAAATTTCGTGCTGCATAAGATGCGTTGTCAGGGAATATATATAATTGCGTGCTGCTTCCGCCGGCCCATTGGCTGGTGAGGAACTGCTTAGGCGTGAGAATTGAAGTTTTCAAATGAGTAATGATATAGGTATGATGTGTTTTTTGCTTTTCAGTGCCATTTGTAATCGGTAGATTTTAATGGGTCGATATTTATTCTGTTTGTTATTCTACCACCAATCTCAACGATACCTCAAAGTCCCATTAATGCAATTTGCAAAATGCTGGCAGCCCGTAATTTAGTTTTTATCATATTTTATTGTTTCTGTCAAGCTTTGTCCTTTTCTTTTATACTCAAAAATGGTGTATTTTGACTCAAATAGTTCTGGTGGATTTATTGTTCTAATTTTCACAAAATTTATTTTCTGATTTCTTAGTTTGAATCTTACAGCATCCACAAAACTATCGTAAAAAGGACCTATTGTATCTTTTATGTTTTTTGATTTGGTGTCCACAATGATTATAAATGTGTATTTGTCCTTTATCTCGGGTAAGGTGCTAACACAAACAGCTGTCAAGTCTTTAGAAATTTTTAACTCTGGATAATAAGACCATTCCCTTTCTTGTTTCGTTTTTTCATTAAAATATAACGTTACTTTTCCAAAATTTGACTGTTCCAAAAATTGAACTAAATCATAATTTGGTTTGTCATTGATGCTTGAGAATTTTTTTAATTGAGCGTTAACATTGCCAAACTGGAGTGCAAAGATTATAATCAGAAGATTTCTCATGGTTTACAGATTTGACTTTTTATTCTTCAATCAGTCAATAAATGTTTCTTTCATTATTGATTTGACTTCTTTTACTTCAGGTTTTGAAAGTCTTCCTAAAGTTTTTACGATACGTTGTTTATCAATCGTTCGTATTTGATCAATTACAATCCAACCCATTTTGCTTTCATGTTTTACTTCGATTCTGGTTGGATATTTTCTTAAAGTAGTTGTCATTGGAGCAACGACAATTGTCTGCAGATGTTTATTCATTTCATTTGGCGAAATAATAACGCAAGGCCTGGTCTTTTTTATTTCGCTGCCTATTGTTGGATCTAAGTTCACCAAGACAATTTGATACTGGCTTAACTCCATTCTTCTAAGGTTTCATTTTCAAAAACATCGTTGAATAATAGTTGGTCATCACCATTCTCATTCATTTCTTTAAATGCCTTTTCCCAACCTTTTCTTGGTGATGAAATCGGTTTTAAAATGATTTGTTCTTTTTCAAGAATAAGTTCAACTTTATCTTTGATGTTGTATTTTTCAATCAATGTCTTGCTGAGCCTAAACCCTTTTGAATTTCCGATTCGAATAACTGATAATTCCATGATATTTTGGTTTAATGTAATTACAAAGGTACTACATAATTTTGAAAATACAAGTTTTTAAAATAGTTAACTTCGTTTGGTAATTCGGGATTGTCTTGGTTCTTGATAATCGACTATTCTCAAAAAAACCACCTACATCCCAAATTTAAAGTTGTGTTTTTAGTATTATTTTAATCGTGTTAATCTTCTAATTTCATATTAACAAGTTTAGCATTAACCCCTTTCACTAAATTTAACTTTCTTTCAATTTCGACATGTTTGTCCCCTTCGCCAACTAATTCAATAAAAACCAGTCCAGTATCGGTACAATTTTCAAGTACGTCGTCATGAATACCTAAACGAGTTTTTATATAACAACCCCAGCCTGTTAAGATTTTTTGTGTTTTTTCGGCAGTTTCTTTACGTGAGCTCATGTAAATTAATAAGACATTTTTTTCCATAATTGCATTTTTTAAATTCATTAATAAAATAGTGTTGACAGTTTATTTGATAAAGTGCTAACAAATAGCTGGTTTTTACTCACTGTTGCTGATAAGACCTTATAAGCCAGATTTAATTCATTTATCACTATGAGGTAAGAAACATGCATTACGAAAATGGATTATTTTCAAATTATAGCTGGTTTCTTGATAAAAAAACTTCCGACTTCCGAATCACGATCTCTAAATTCCGACTTAATTGCGAAAACCTGCAGCATGATTGGAGCAGTTTTTTATTAAGGCATAAAGGTAGAAACAATTTCACATAAATCCTATACACTCATCGGGTTTTGTAATCATTCAAAAAGCTTCAGATTTAATTCATATTTGTCGCCCCATTTACCACGCTATCGCCCTCTCTTAACCCAAACACAGTCAAAAATAATCTCGCAAGTTATTGGGATAGATTGCTTTATATTGATGCTGATAAATTCACGGATAAAAGTAGCGAATCTGTTTAAGGAGTTAAAATTTTTAGTGCTTTCATAGTCCAAAACGGCTTGAGGGATGTTTTGAAGGCGTCAAGCAGCTCGTCAGACGCTAAATAGAAATCAAAACATGTGAGAATTACGGACTGTTTTTGCTGCAAGCAAACAACAAAAGCTTTAGAGAAAAGCTTTTCTAATCCAAAAATCTGGGAATAAAAAAAGTGATAACCAGTTGATTATCACTTTTTATCGGGTGGGAGACGGGATTCGAACCCGCGACCCTCAGAACCACAATCTGATGCTCTAACCTACTGAGCTACAACCACCGTTTTGAGGCTGCAAATATACAATGATTTTGCAATTCCAAAGACCTCCAGTAAAAAAAATTG
>CAZOEV010000354.1:0-3733 GCA_964578915.1 uncultured Lentimicrobiaceae bacterium | reverse complement strand
TATGATCGGCTTCGTAGGTCGTTTCTTTTTTGTCAGCATCTGTTACCGAAACTTTTTTGCCAGAAACCAACTTACCAAAGCCATTTATTAGCTCGATTTTATTCTTTTTTAGTAGAAACTGGACCCCTTTGCTCATTCCGTCAGCCACTGAACGGCTGCGTTTTACGATATTTTCAAAATCAGGTTTGGGTTCGCTTTCTAGGGTGATGCCATAGTCGGCGGCATGTTTCATATAATTGAACACTTGCGCACTTTTCAACAGCGCTTTTGTAGGGATACAGCCCCAGTTGAGACAGATTCCGCCAACTTCAGCTTTTTCTACAATAGCTACTTTTTTGCCCAATTGCGAAGCGCGAATAGCAGCAACATAACCACCCGGGCCGCTGCCTATAACAATTACATCATATTTCATTTGCTGAGATTTTATTATTTAGAATGTTTCTGAATGCAAAATTACAAAAATTGTATGGTATTGTCGTTGGCTATTCCCTTGTGCTTTATGAAAGAAAAAACCTTTTCTTTTTGATCGTTCAAAAATATTGTAAATGAATGAATTAGATGTGTGTTTTAAGCGCTTTATGAAAAATTTATAGTACTTTTTTGTTGCGGTGCATTAAATTTTCCGAAATTTGACGATTAAACAACGCTATATTTTACAACTATGAAGAAGACCTTAATTATTATTGGTGTTATCCTGTTGGTGATTGTAATGTTTTACGCATTTTTCAAAAATACCTATAACACTATGGTTTTGAACAATGAACAGGTTGATGCACAATGGGCTCAGGTAGAAAACGTTTATCAGCGTCGCGCTGATTTGATTCCAAATCTGGTAAATACCGTAAAAGGTTTTGCTAAGCAGGAGCAGGAAGTACTTACAGGCGTAGTGGAAGCGCGTGCAAAAGCGACAAGTGTAAATGTGAATGCCGAAAACATGACAGAAGCCAATATGCAAGCTTTTCAAAAGGCTCAGGAAGGGCTTTCTGGAGCACTTTCGCGCCTGATGGTGGTGGTTGAGCGCTATCCGGAATTAAAATCAAACCAAAATTTTCTAGAACTTCAGGCACAGCTCGAAGGCACCGAAAACAGAATTACGGTGGAGCGTATGAAGTTTAATGAAACCACCCGAACCTATAACACCTACATCAAATCGTTTCCACAAACTATGCTTGCTGGCATGTTTGGCTTTGATGATAAGCCTTATTTTGAGGCAGCACAGGGCGCGGACCAAGTGCCTCAGGTGGAATTTTAAGCAGAAACAAGTTAAAAATAGCGTATTTATGCCTAATGCACAATCATTTTTCACACAGGAAGACAAAGATCGGATTCGAACAGCTGTTTTAAAAGCTGAGTTGGATACTTCGGGAGAGATCAGGGTGCATCTTGAAAATCATTGCAAAAAAGAAGTGCTCGATCGTGCGGCATTTTTATTTGATAAGCTGGAGATGAGCAAAACAGAACAGCGTAATGGGGTGCTGTTTTATTTGGCTGTAAAAGACAAAAAGTTTGCAATAATTGGCGACACCGGTATCAATCTCGTTGTTGAAGAACGGTTTTGGGAGGAGGTAAAAGAGTTGATGGCCGAGCATTTCAAAACGGGTGATTTCGCTACCGGTTTAGAAAAAGGCGTCGGGCTAGCTGGCAGAAAACTTAAGAAACATTTTCCTTACCATCGGGACGATATCAATGAGTTGAGCGATGAAATATCTTACGGAGAATGAAAAAACACATCCAATTTTATAAGTATTTACTGCTTTCTTTAGCGCTGTTTTTTATTGGAAATTTATTAGTTGCCCAAATTCCAGAGCAGCCACAGCCACCGCGGCTTGTCAATGATTTTGCCAATATCCTTAGTGCCGAGGAGCAAATGCAATTGGAGCGCAAATTGGTAAACTATAACGACACCACTTCAACGCAAATTCTTGTAGTTTTAGTGGCTGACTTGGCTGGATATGATGAGGCTGACTTTGCCTTTCGCCTGGGCGAAAAGTGGGGCGTAGGTCAAAAAGGCAGTAACAACGGTGCTGTCATTCTGATAAAACCAAAAACAGAACGCGAACGCGGAAAAGCTTTTATTGCTACCGGTTATGGTTTAGAAGGTTTGATCCCAGATGCGTTGGCCGATAGAATTGTGGAGCAGGACATGATTCCTGCCTTTAAAAATAATAATTACTTTGAGGGTTTGTGGCTCGGCACAGATGCTATTATGGGTTTAGCTTCAGGTGCTTACACTGCTGAAAGATATGATCAGCCGCAGGGAGCTGCTTGGTTTATTCCAATTCTGGTATTATTTATCGTGTTTTTTATGATGCGAATGGGCAGGTCGGCCAATCATATTGGAGGAAAAAGAAGCAATTTGCCTTTCTGGACCGCACTTTTTTTGGCCAGTCAAGCTGGACGTTCGCATAGCGGAAGCTGGCAAAACTTTTCAGGTGGTTCAGGCGGTTTTGGCGGCGGCGGAGGTAGCTTTGGTGGATTTGGCGGAGGAAGCTTTGGCGGCGGAGGAGCTGGAGGAAGTTGGTAAACGGCTGAGGCTATGTTCAGTTAGGAATTGAGGATTGTTGGGTTTTTCGCTTTCACCGGAGTTGGATTAGATTGATTTTTTACTGAAACCCTTATTGAATAAGCCTTTGTTGACTTTTTTGTTTTTTGCTGCCCTTTTTTTCGTTATTCCTTTTAGTCATTTTCTTCGTAGTAATAGGAGTAGTCGATTCCTCTCATAAACATTTCGCGATCGTTTATTTTACTGGTGAGCGCATTATTCATAAGAGTTTTTAGAACACTATTATTTGTTGGACTTAGCATCATTGCGTTTATATAGTCTCGCTTGCTTATTTTGCTCCAATCTACGCATTTTTTTAGGCGTTTTTTTAATATCAGATCCAACCATATTCGGGCGCTTCTGCCATTGCCTTCCATAAATGGGTGTGCAATGTTCATTTCCACATATTTGTTGACGATTTCATCATAAGTAGCTTCTGGCATATCGTCTATATGCTTTAGTGTGTCGCCTAAAAAGTGTGAGGTGGCAAATTGAAAACCACCTTTTGAAATATTTTTTTGCCTGATTTGTCCCGCAAAATCATACAATCCACCAAACAAATAAGCGTGTATTTGTTGCAAACCTTTTGTTGTGCCAACTTCTATGCTGTTGATAAAAGAACTTTCGAATAGCAAATACGCTTTTGTTTTGCTTTTTCCATCTATACTTTCATCACTGAATGTAAACCATTCTATAAACCGGTTGGCCTTTTTGCTCGGAAATTCTTTGCCTAAGGCAATAATTCCGGCATAATCTAGCATATCGGCCAATCGCTTTTTGCCATCAGGAGCAAGAAATTTCAACTGGGTAGTAGCGCTAACCACTTCACTATTTTCTTTTTTTAATTTGGCTTTAAGATATTTCCAATAGTTACGGGTTTTTGTGTAGTCGTCTTGGTCGGTAAGCAAAGCCACAATATCCAAAACACTAAACCACCATTTGGCGTTTTGTTCGTCCCAGACGGCCCGCACTTTGCGGTCGTCAAAAAAACGTATGGATATTTTCGCATTACTCATAATTTTAACTTTATCTGTTCTGTCACGCTGTTATTTTTCGTTCAAAGTTAGGAGAGTTTTTTATCTTTTTTTGCATTAAACGGGGTCACTTTAAAATAAACGCGAATGGTGATGGTGGCTGTATGAAATCATTGGGGTTTGTGGGCTACTTTCCTGTACAGTTACATAGTGCTTG
>CAZOEV010000353.1:0-3735 GCA_964578915.1 uncultured Lentimicrobiaceae bacterium | reverse complement strand
TTCTCATCATTCTGGAATAAAAGAGTGCATGACGGTATTTTCGAGTCAGGTAGAAAAGAAGAGGCTTTAGCAGCTTTTGATGTCAGCGCATCTTATGCGGCGCAAAATGCAGTAAAAACCGGCGATGCCAGCCAAATTAGCTTGGTGGTTTATCCGAATGTTGCCGTTGGAACTGGAAAACACGCAAATAATCCCTGGTTGCAAGAGCTTCCAGATCCAGTGAGCAAAGCTTGTTGGGATATCTATATTGCCATTTCGCCTAAGTTGGCGAAAGAAGTGGACCTTGAAGACAATGATACCGTTAATGTAGCTGGAATTGGCGACTTGCCTATCTTGATTCAGCCCGGCCAGGAATACAAAACCCTGTCTGTAGCAATGGGTTATGGCCGCGAAAAGGCTGGAATTCCGGCTACTGGCGTGGGTAAAAATGTTTTTAGTCAAATTGAATTGGCAGGCAGCAACAAACAGTTTGTTAAACACAATGTTTCCATCGAAAAGCTGGGTGGCACTTATGAAGTAGCGCGCACCCAAAGCCACCATTCAATGGAAGGCAGATCGCTGATAAGAGAAACTACGCTGGCTGATTACAAAGAAAATCCTATTTCAGGAAACGAAATCCGTGAAGAAATCAAGAAGCACCTCAAAACACTTTATCCAAAACGTGTTTTCGATGGTTTCCATTGGGGAATGGCTGTTGACCTAAATAGCTGCACTGGCTGTAATGCCTGTGTTGTAGCCTGTTCTGTAGAAAATAACGTGCCAGTTGTTGGAAAAGAGCAAGTGATTATGGCTCGCGAAATGCACTGGATTAGAATCGACCGTTATTATAATGGTGATGAAAATAATCCAACAGTGGTTCGCCAGCCCGTAACTTGTCAGCATTGCGACAACGCACCTTGCGAAAACGTTTGTCCGGTAGCCGCTACCACACACAGCAACGAAGGCCTGAACCAAATGGCTTACAACCGCTGTATCGGAACACGTTATTGCAACAATAACTGTCCTTACAAAGTGCGCCGCTTTAACTTCTTCGATTACAATGGGTCTGATGCTATTAAAGGAAACCGTCAAGATCCTGCTGAAATGACTACAGATTTACGTCGCATGGTATTGAATCCTGATGTTACAATTAGGGCAAAAGGCGTTATCGAAAAATGTTCATTCTGCGTTCAGCGTATCCAGGATAAAAAATTACAGGCCAAAAACGAAGGCAGACAATTACGTGATGGTGAGGTTGTTCCAGCTTGCGGACAGGCTTGCCCTTCTGAGGCTATCGTATTTGGAAACCTCAACGATAAAGACAGCAAGATTTCAAAATATTATGCTGACGATCGTAACTATCACTTGCTCGAAGAGCTACATACCCTGCCTTCGGTAGGATATTTGACCAAAATAAAGAACACAACCGTATAATTAAAACTTAACAGGAATGTACGTATCTCCGATCAGAGAACCACTCATCAGAGGTGAGAAAGACTACAGCCAGGTTACTAAGGATATCCTGGCGCCTATGGCGGGCAAGCCATCCAAGTATTGGTATATGGGAATAACCTTGTCGAGTGCAGCACTATTTTTCGGCGCTTGGGCAACTTTTATGACCGTGTATTATGGCATTGGAGAATGGGGATTGAATAAAACAGTAGGATGGGGCTGGGGCATCACCAACTTTGTTTGGTGGGTAGGTATCGGCCATGCCGGCACTTTTATCTCGGCCATTTTATTGCTTTTCAGACAGAAATGGAGAACAAGTATTAACCGATCTGCTGAGGCTATGACGCTTATTGCTGTTGCCTGCGCTGGATTTTTTCCGCTCATTCACATGGGGCGCCTTGTGCTTGGATTTTTTATTTTTCCATATCCTAATACCCGCGAGCTTTGGGTAAACTTTAACTCCCCTTTGCTGTGGGACGTTTTCGCTATTACAACTTATTTGTTGGTATCCTTGATTTTCTGGTACGTAGGCTTGATTCCTGATTTAGGAACAGTGCGCGACAAAGCCACCACAAAAATCCGCAAAGCCATTTATGGTTTCCTCAGCTTTGGCTGGACAGGCTCCGTAAAACAATGGTCGCGTCACGAAACTGTTTCCTTGATTTTGGCTGGTTTGGCCGCTCCACTGGTGCTTTCAGTACATACTATCGTTAGTTTTGACTTTGCTACTTCGGTAATTCCAGGCTGGCATACAACTATTTTTCCTCCTTATTTTGTTTCGGGAGCGGTATTTAGTGGTTTTGCTATGGTGCTTACCCTACTAATCGTTGCACGTAAAGCCCTAAATCTGGAAGAGTATATCACAATTAATCATATCGAGTCGATGAATAAGGTAATTATCCTTACCGGCTCAATCGTAGGTATTGCCTATATCACTGAGTTCTTTATGGCTTGGTATTCGGGTGTTGAATACGAACAATATGCATTTTTAAACCGTGCTTTTGGTCCTTACGCATGGGCATACTGGATTATGATGACTTGCAACGTGGTAACACCTCAGTTATTCTGGTTTAAGAAAATCCGTACCAGTGTGGTTGCTACTTTTATCATCTCCATTTTTGTAAATATTGGAATGTGGTTTGAGCGTTTTGTGATTGTGGTAACATCATTGCACCGCGACTATTTGCCTTCGAGCTGGGTAATGTATAAACCTTCTTTGGTAGAAGTAGGGCTATACGTAGGAACACTCGGGTTATTCTTTACCTTATTCTTGCTCTTTATCAGGGTGTTTCCGGTTATTGCCATTGCCGAAGTTAAGAGTGTGCTAAAATCAACAGGTTCTTTCAAAAAAACTGCCCACCATGAATAAAAGTTATATTACAGCCTATTACACAGATGACGATGCTTTGTTGAAAGGCGTTCGTCAGCTCAAAGAGAAAGGTGTGGAAATTATTGATGTAATGACTCCCTTTCCCGTTCACGGATTAGATAAAGCTGTTGGTTTGCGCCGTTCACGCCTCTCACGCGTGGCATTTGTAGGCGGAGCTGTAGGTGGCTTGATTGGATTTTTCTTTCAGGCTTGGGTGTTTACAAAGGCTTATCCGATCAATTTTGGTGGTAAACCTTATCTATCAGTACCTTCTTTTATGCCTGTTACCTTTGAGATGGCAGTGCTATTTGCAGCTTTCTCGATCGTGTTTGCTTATTTGATTTATTTCAAACTTACACCAGGCGCCAAACCTGTTATCCACGATGAACGATCGACGGATGACCGCTTTTTGGTAGTAGTGAAAGCGGGAGAACCCGATGAAACACCAAATATTGAAAGAGCATTGTCAGAAGCCGGTGCTGAAGGAATTAAACTTAAAGCATAGAAATTAGAAGCCATGGAAAATATTACGTTTAAGTTAACAAAGAAATTAAAAACCATCGGTTTTGTTATGGTGGCCATAGGCCTTCTGGCGCTGGCTTATGGTTTTATTGCTGGACTTGGCGGCGATCGTATCGTTGCTAATCTGCATCTGAATAGCTTTTATTTTACCAGTCTTGGACTAATAGGCATGTTTTTCGTTGCCGTTCACGCCATTGCCGAATCGGGATGGCAGGTGAGTATGCAGCGGGTGGGCGAAGCCATGAGTTTATTTATCCCTGTTGGCGGAATTATTATGCTGCTGGTATTTATTTTTGGCGGCATGCATCACCTGTTTGAATGGACGCATACCGAGCATCTTGATAGAATTTTACTTGGAAAAGTGGCTTACCTCAATCAGCCGTTCTTTTATGTGCGGTTTGCTGTGTTCTTTG
>CAZOEV010000352.1:0-3739 GCA_964578915.1 uncultured Lentimicrobiaceae bacterium | reverse complement strand
ACGCTTGGAAAAAGGCAATTTGCTAAGCGATTTACCATTAAAAATCAAGGAATTATCCCTTTTACAGGAAGAAAATATCACCAAAAAACTGTATGCTGACTATTCTAAATTTCGAGAAGCCATTTACACCAATCTCGTAAAAAACAATCCTGAAACCGATAAACTTTTACTTTTCAAGAAAACACAAAAGCTGCTCGACCGTTTTCTTTTCATCTTATTTGCGGAAGACAGGCTGTTGGTTCCGCCAAATTCGATTTCTCAAATTATAGAAAAATGGAAAGATGATGTTGATTTTGGCGATGCCAAACCGCTTTACCACACTTTCAAACAGTATTTTCATATACTGAATGTTGGCAGACCAAAAAGCGGAAACCGACAGGAAATTTTCGCATACAACGGCGGGCTTTTCAAAGCCGATGAACTACTGGACAATATTACGATTGATGATAATATTTTATACGAACATACTTTACGCTTAAGCAATTACGATTTTGAAACCGATGTTGATGTAAATATTCTGGGCCATATTTTTGAACATTCCTTGGGAGAAATTGAAAACGTACAAGCAGAAATAAAAGGCGAAACAGTTGATAACCAGAAAACAAAACGCAAAAAAGACGGCATTTTTTACACCCCAAAATACATCACCAAATATATTGTAGAGAACACGGTAGGAAAGTTGTGTGATAAAAAACGGGCTGAGCTCGAAATTGTTGACGAAGAATATGCCAAAGGCAGAAAAAACCGAAAAAAAGAATTGCTACTCAGCCTCGACAAAAAGCTGGACGATTACCAAAATTGGTTGCTGGGATTGACCATTCTTGATCCGGCCTGTGGTTCGGGCGCATTTTTAAACCAGACCTTGGAGTTTCTGATAAACGAACACCACAAAATTGATGCCTTGCGCAGTCAATTGCTCGGCGATGCCATTTTGTTTTCGGATATCACTACTGACATCCTCGAAAAAAACATTTTTGGTGTTGACCTGAACGAAGAATCTGTTGAAATAGCCAAACTCTCCCTTTGGCTGCGCACTGCACAAAAAGGACGAAAGCTCAACACCCTGAGCAACAACATAAAATGTGGTAACTCACTGATTGACGACCCCGAAATTGCCGGAGAAAAAGCCTTTAACTGGCAAAAAGAGTTCCCTGAGATTTTCAGGAAAAAAGAGAAAAAAGCCTGGCATATCACCACAGCCACGCATAACTCGCGCTATTCCAAGCGGATGTTTGACAATTATGTAAAACTGGGAGAAGCTGTTTGGCTGAGCGATAAAGAAGAGCAAGTTGTAACCAAAACAATAGCTGAAATTGCAGAAAATGATAAGCTGAATATTTTGGCTTATACTATTTGTGGCGACCATGCGCACATTCTTCTGGTATGCGAAGAGAAAGAACTAATACAAATAATACAGAAGCTAAAATCTATGTCGGCGCGGGCATGCAACATAGCCATGGGGCGCACAATTCCAACAGCAACGCGCGGGGAGAATGCTCCCCATACAGGAAGTACAGATTCCGGCAATACGTCGGAGCATGCTCCGGCGCATATTGCCGGCACAGCAGCTGTTTCCGGGGAGCATGCTCCCCAAACGCGCGGCAAAACACAATTCCATCTATGGGCAGCAAATGCCGATAAAAAAGAAATAACATCCGAAGAACAGCTCAACAACACCATCGCCTATATCCACAACAACCGCAAAAAACACGGACTTCCTGAAAATAGGGAGATAGAAAGTCTAAAAAAGGAATTTCTCTGCTCTCGCGAACACGCCTTCCGAACAGAATATTCCGGCGGTTTTGATGTGGTAATTGGAAATCCGCCTTATGTGCGCGCTGAATTATTAGCAGATTACAAAGATTTTTTGCAAAGTAATTTCGCTGTTTTTCACCCAGCAGGCGATTTGTTTTCCTATTTCTATGAAAAATCCTTTAAACTTTTGAAACCGAAAAGCGGTCTATTTGGGTTTATCTCCAATACTTTTGACAAAACAACAGCCGGCATCGCCCTGCGCGAATACTTGCAAAACGAAATACGATTTCTGAAATACATCGACTTTACCGAAGTTCAGATTTTTGAAGGCGCAACAACCTATCCGGTAATTATTACTGCGCAAAATCAGAAAGACACAAATGAATCATTCACCTTTATAAAAATCCCCAAAGCGAGCCAGTCGCAGATTATCGACATCGACTTTCACGATTCGGTTGTTGTTGACCAAGATTCACTCGACAAAACGAATTGGAGTTTTAAAAATAAACTTGCCGTTAAGCTGATAGACAAACTGAAGAAGCATAAAACTGTTAGGGAAATATATGGAAAATGCTATTATGGTGTAAAAACTGCATTAAACGAAGCGTTTATTATTCCTAAAACTTTTCCAATAAGTGAACATATAAAACCAATTTTTGAAGGCAAAGAATTGGCAAAATGGAATAGTCCGGAAAGCGTGCAACAACTAATATTTTTCGAAAGCAAATGGACTAAAAAAACTTATGGAACAGAAATTTCAGAAGAAATTGCCATACAACAATTGCAAAAAGATTTTCCCGAATTGATAAATAGAATACTTCCTTTTGAAGAAGGGGCAAAAAAGAGATACGACAAAGGAGAATTTTTTTGGGAACTAAGAAACTGTGCGTATTACGATTTATTTGAAAAGCCAAAGATCGTTTTCCCCAACCTGCAGAACAAGAACAAATTTGCATTTGATGAAACGGGCGCGTTTATAAATGCACCGGCAGTAATACTTCCAACCAGTGATAAATTTTTGCTGGCTGTTCTAAATTCAAAATTGGTGTGGTATTTTCTAACTAATATTTGTGTGGTACGCAGCGGAGGCTATATCGAAGTAAAACCCCAATATTTTGAACAAATTCCTATTCCAGTGTTTTTGGAAAATTTCAAAACCACTCTAAACCAACTTACTGAAGAAATAATTTGTAAAACCGCCGACTCTCAAAAACTAAGTGTTAGATTTATTAAGCTGCTGCAAAGTAAATTTGAAGGTCTTAATATTACCAAAAAACTTGAACACTGGTTTGAACTCACTTTTGTGGAATTTCAAAAAGAATTGAAAAAACAGCGATTTAAATTATCCTTATCTGATGAATCTGACTGGATTGAATACTTTGAAAGTCAATCAAAAACCTATTTGGAAATTTCAAACAAAATTCAATTATTAGAAAAAGAAATCGATCAAATAGTATATGAATTGTATGAATTAACGGAGGAGGAAATCAAAATAATCGAGAACACTTAAAAATAAATCTCATGGCAGAAATAAGCAAGGAATTAGAAGCAAAATAAAATTACTGCTTAAACAAGGAAAGCCAATTGAGGCAGTTTCTCTGGTTCAGCAAAAATTATAATTGGGTTCGCGAATCTCGAAAGAGATTGTAGATAAATACAGAAACGAGAATAAATGAGCAATTCAGAAATATTACTCTATCAAACCGAAGACGGGAAAACCAAAATAGATGTCAGGTTGGAGGAAGAAACAGTTTGGCTAAGCCAAAAACAGCTGGTTGAACTTTTTCAAACCACAAAACAAAATGTCAGCCTACACATTCGCAATATATTTAAAGAAGGCGAATTGGAGGAATTTTCAGTTGTCAAGGATTACTTGACAACTGCTTCTGATGGAAAAAAATATTCTACTAATTATTATAATCTTGATGTAATTATTTCGGTAGGTTACAGAGTTAAGTCGCATCGCGGAACGCAATTTCGCATT
>CAZOEV010000351.1:0-3776 GCA_964578915.1 uncultured Lentimicrobiaceae bacterium | reverse complement strand
GTTTTGACAAAGAAATATTTGTCAAAAGCCTTAAAATTGGTTTACCTACCGGCTTTCAGCAAACTTTTGTGGCCGTAGGTATGTTGGCACTTTATAAAGTGGTAAATATGTTTGGAACCAGCGTAATTGCTGCCTATTCGGTAGCAATGCGCATCGACTCGTTTGCATCCTTACCTGCAATGAATTTCAGTGGTGCATTGTCCTCTTTTGTGGGACAAAACATTGGCGCTAACAAACCCGAAAGGGTGCGCAAAGGCTTATTCGCTACTTTGCGCATGACAACGATTATATCTCTGAGCGTCACTGTAATTACCGTGCTGTTCGCGGATTATATCATGCAGATTTTCACGACAGATCAGGCCGTTGTAGAAGCAGGCAAAGAATACCTCTATATTGTGAGCAGTTTTTACATCCTTTTCTCCGCTATGTTTGTAATGAATGGCCTTTTGCGCGGAGCTGGCGACACCTTAATTCCTATGTTTATCACACTTTTTGCGCTTTGGGTAATCCGCATTCCTGTTTCCTGGGTTTTGGCGGAACACTTTGGCCCTAAAGGAATTTGGTGGGGAATTCCTATCGCCTGGGCCATCGGCGCGGTATTTTCATATCTTTATTACCTGACAGGACGCTGGAAAACAAAATCAGTGATAAAAATCGAGGATATCAGTGACTAAAAGCCTTGCTATTTCCGCATTCCGGTAATATCTAACAAAATCTTTAAATCACAAATTGACAATTTTTTATTACATAATGTAAAATATTATATACATTATGTAAATTATATTTATCTTTGCATCAAATTTAATTTACATCAATAAATACTTTTATACATGGACATCAAAGAAAGAAAAATTCTGGTATCGCTGATAAGCTCTATTCTAATCCTTAGCATTTATACCATATATGTTTATCAAAACAGCGTAATTAAAAATCCGGAAATACTAAATGATTTCAGTTTTTGGGGGAAATCATTTCTAATCCTGATTCCAGTATCTATTACAGCACAAATTGTTATACAAATCCTCTTTGCTATTTTCAACGCCATAACCCACCCAAAAGAAAAGGAATCAGTGACAGACGAGCGCGATAAACTGATCGAACTGAAAGCCATAAAAATTGCCCACTACATTTTTATCACAGGTTTTATGCTTGCCATGGGCGTTGTAGCTTTTGGTTTGCAGCCCTGGCTAATGTTTGTGGCACTTATTGTTTCGGGATTTATAGCAGCGATAGCCAACGATTTTGCCCGTCTCTATTTTTACAAAAAGGGGGTATAAGATGAGCAAACCACTAATCGTCAATAACATTCGAACGCTACGCTTTATGTCGAATGAAATGACACAACAGGAACTGGCAGACAAAACCGGTGTTTCGCGCCAAACCATTGTTGCCATTGAAAAAGGAAAATATTTCCCCAGTCTGGAACTGGCTTTCCGGATTGCGCTGGTTTTTGAAAAACCATTGGAAGCCATTTTTACTTTTACGCTCAATGCGAAATAAGTAATGCCAAGTCTTTCTACCAAAAATAAACCATGCAAAACGAAAACTGCTAACTTTGCACTTATTCATTTGAATGGTCATTTAATCATTAATCCATGAAAAAAAACTTTTTAATCACCTTGATCGTTGTATTTGCTATGTCAACAATTTCCGCACAACAATTGCAGTATCCTGACGCCAGAAAGGCCGATGCAGAAGACACTTATTTCGGTAAAACCGTGACTGATCCTTACCGCTGGCTCGAAGATGATAATTCTGCCGAAACAGCAGAATGGGTTGCAGCACAAAATAAGATTACGCGCGCCTACCTCGACGCTATTCCGTTTAGAAATGCGCTTGAAAGTCGGCTCGAAACAATTTGGAATTATCCAAAAAGTGGCGTTCTTTTCAAAAAAGGTGGACATTATTATATCTTCAAAAATGACGGTCTGCAAAATCAAAGTGTGCTTTACACCATGAAAAGCGCTGATGCCAAACCAGAAGTTTTCCTTGATCCCAACACTTTTTCAGAAGATGGCACCATTGCCCTCGGAAATATTAGTCCATCATCTGATGGAAAATATTTTGCCTACAGCATCAGCCGCGGCGGCAGCGACTGGAACGAAATTGTGGTAATGAACCTCAGTGACAAAAGCATGTTGAAAGACACTATCAAATGGGTGAAATTCTCAGGCATTTCTTGGTTTAAAGACGGATTTTACTACAGCTCCTATGACGCTCCAAAAGAAGGTATGGCGCTGAAAGGAAGCAATGAGTTTCATAAGATTTATTACCATAAACTCGGCACTTCACAAGCAGAAGACCAACTTATTTTTGACGACAAAGAAAACCCACAGCGCAACTTTTACGCTTACCTCACAGAAGACAAACAATTTTTGATGGTAAGCGAATCACAATCTACTTCGGGCAATTCACTTTATGTGAAAAACACCGACAATATGGATGCCGATTTCATTAAAATCGCTGATGGTTTTGACAATGAATACAGCGTAATTGATCATATCGACGGCAAATTACTTATCTCGACCAACGAAAACGCCCCTATGAATAAGGTGATGCTGGTTGACCCAAAAAATCCAGCCAAGGCTAACTGGGAAACATTGATAAAAGAATCAGAAAACGTACTGGAATCAGTGCAGATGGTTGGCGATCTGATATACGCCCAATACCTTGTGGATGCCCAAAACAAGGTTTACTTCTATGATTACAAAGGCAATAAAAAAAGCGAACTCCAACTGCCTGCGCCTGGCACCATTGCTGGTTTTAGTGCCGACAGAGGAGACGATGAAGCCTTTTTTGGTTTCACTTCATTTACTTTCCCATCAAGCGTTTACGCTTATGATCTTGGAACTCATGAATCGAAATTATACAGCGGCAGCGAAGTTGATTTCAATCCTGAAGATTATGTAACAAGCCAACAATTTTTTACTAGTAAAGACGGCACCAAAGTACCCATGTTTGTGGTTCATCACAAAAGCGTGGAAACCAACGGCAATAATCCCGTTTTGCTATACGGCTATGGCGGTTTCAACATCAGTCTAACGCCTTCGTTCAGTGTTTCAAGGCTTCCATTTTTGGAGCAGGGAGGCATTTTTGTTATGGTAAATTTGCGCGGCGGCGGCGAATATGGCGATGCTTGGCACAAAGGCGGAACAAAAATGAACAAGCAAAATGTGTTTGACGACTTTATTGGCGCTGCCGAATATATGATTGTTGAAAAATATACCAATCCCGAGAAAATTGCCATTATGGGCGGTTCTAATGGCGGATTGCTGGTAGGCGCTTGCATGACACAACGTCCTGATTTATTTAAAGTTGCCATTCCTATTGTAGGCGTGATGGATATGCTACGCTATCATCTATTTACGATTGGCTGGGCTTGGGCCGGCGATTATGGCCGTAGTGATGACAGTACCGAAATGTTTGACTATTTGTATGGCTATTCTCCATTGCACAATATCAAAGAAGGCGTTGAATATCCTGCAACCCTTGCCATCACTGCCGACCATGACGACCGCGTGGTGCCAGCACACACTTTTAAATTTATGGCTGAACTACAAGCCAAGCACAAAGGCGAAAATCCGGTTTTGGTTCGCATTGAAACACAAACAGGACACGGAGCGGGAAAACCTACTTCAAAACTAATTGAAGAAAGTGCTGATATGTATGGATTTATCATGTTTGAACTGGGCATGAAACCTGAATTTAAATAGTCTTTGATAAGAAAAGGCCAAATACTTCGTTACTCTCGTTTTTGAAACAGTCGTTTACCTTAG
>CAZOEV010000350.1:0-3791 GCA_964578915.1 uncultured Lentimicrobiaceae bacterium | reverse complement strand
AAAACCAGCATGATATGTTGGATCCTGAAAAGACAGTTTTTGAAACCTTAGATGAGATAGCTATTGGTGAAGTCAGAACAAAAATAAAATCCTTGCTGGGCGCTTTTTTGTTTGGAGGGGAGGCTATTGACAAAAAAGTGAAGGTGCTTTCGGGTGGCGAAAAAGCCCGCTTGTCGTTGGCCAAAATGCTTTTATTTCCGGTAAACCTATTGATACTCGATGAGCCAACAAACCACCTCGATATGATGTCGAAGGATATTTTAAAAACGGCTTTGTTGCAATATGACGGCACCATGCTAATCGTTTCGCATGATAGGGATTTCCTGCAAGGTTTGAGCAACAAGGTTTTTGAGTTTAAAAAGCCGAATATAAAAGTATATGATGGCGATATTTTCGACTTCCTCGAAAGGCGCAACCTAGCACACCTGAAAGAGTTGGAACTAAAACAGGCCACAGAGAAAAACACGGCAGCACCGGCTTCTGTCAACAAACAAAATTATGCCTTGCGCAAGCAAATCGACAAGCAAATCCGCAAAGCAGATAAGGAAATTTTAGATTTAGAGCAGGCCGTCAGCAATCAGGAAGCCTTGATCGCTAAGATGGACGCAGTGTTGGCCAATCCAGCCGATTCTGCGGAGGCGATAGACGAATTGTGGTACAAAAAATATGCGCTTATCAAAAAAGAGCTCAGCACTTTAATGAATGATTGGGAGCAAAAACAGCTGGAAAAAGAAACCTTGGAAGCCGAAACGAAGGCCTATCAGTGATTCCTTTTGTACAAAAAGCTTGCAAAACTAGCTAAGTCTTCCTTTTTATCTTCGGAGGCATTTAATTCTCTCAAAAAATTGATGGCTTTTTGGTAATATGCTTCCATAGCAGTTTCCACGGCCTGTTTTATTTCCAGCTTTTCAAAGATAGTTTTTACCTCTACTATTTTTTCGGTTTCTGCGATTAGATTTTTGCTGTCGTAAAGCTCGGTTAGGCGATCATGGTCTGGTTGGCTGGCTATTTCAAGGGCTTTCAAAACTAAAAAAGTCTTTTTATTGGCCGCAATATCGCCACCGCTAACCTTACCAAAATCATCTTGATTGCCATACACATCAAGCAGATCGTCTTTCAGCTGAAAAGCCATTCCGAGGGCTATTCCAAAATCATAAATTGCTTTTACTTCTATTGGTTCAGCCTGCGCTGCCAAGGCGCCGATCTCTAAGCTAGCACCTAAAAGTACAGCGGTTTTCAGTCGGATCATATCCAAGTAATCTGACAGCGTAACTTTGCTATCGGTCTCAAATTCCATGTCCATCTGCTGGCCTTCGCACACCTCAATTGCAGCTTTGCTAAATACCTGTAAAATGCCAGGGATCAGCGCTGTATCGGTTTTTAGCGTGTATTGGTATGCCATTGCAAACATGGTGTCGCCCGAAAGTATGGCAATGTCTGAATTCCACTTTTTGTAAACGGTTTCCTTGCCGCGCCTTAGCGGTGCTTTGTCCATAATATCGTCGTGCACCAAGGTGAAATTATGAAAAACTTCTACAGCCAAAGCGGGATAAAGTGCTTTTTCGGTATCGCCACCAAACAGATCGCAGGCCAGCAAAGTCAACAAGGGACGCAGCCGTTTACCACCTTGATACATGGTATAGGCGATAGGCTCGTATAGCGCACGTGGATTGCCATCAAATGGCTGGCTTTTGATTAAGTCGTTGATCTGCTGTTGATAGTGCTCAATTTTTGTCATGACTTATTTTACTTGATCAAATTCATCAAATATTGTCCGTAGCCACTTTTTAAAAGCGGTTCGGCTAGTTTTTTTAGCTGGTCAGCACCGATAAAACCTTTGGTGAAAGCGATTTCTTCTATGCAACCAATTTTTAACCCTTGCCGGTTCTCAATCACTTCTACAAACTGCGAAGCTTGAAGTAGTGAGGTAAAAGTGCCAGTGTCTAACCAAGCAGTTCCACGTCCTAAAACACCCACTTTTAACTGTCCTTTTTCAAGATAATAACGATTTACGTCGGTAATTTCGTACTCACCACGTGCGCTGGGCTGTATGTTTTTGGCAACTTCAACCACTGAGTTGTCATAAAAATATAAGCCGGGAACGGCAAAATTCGATTTGGGATGCTTTGGTTTTTCTTCTATACTGATAGCTTTTTGGTCGTTGTCAAACTCCACCACACCATAACGTTCAGGGTCAGATACATGATAGGCAAAAACAACGCCACCATTGGGCTCACTGTTTTCTACCAATAACTGCTGCAAGCCGCGTCCATAAAAAATATTATCACCTAAAATTAGGGCAACATTGTCCTGTCCGATAAATTTTTCGCCAATCACAAAAGCCTGCGCCAAGCCATTTGGAACGGCCTGCTCAGCATATTCAAAGCGGCAGCCTAAAGCACTTCCATCGCCCAGCAGATGTTCAAAATGTGGTAAATCATGCGGCGTAGAAATAATTAGGATTTCGCGAATGCCAGCCATCATTAAAATCGACAATGGATAATAAATCATCGGCTTATCGTAAATGGGCATTAACTGCTTGCTCACGGCTAGCGTGAGTGGGTGCAAACGGGTGCCGGATCCGCCGGCCAATATTATACCTTTCATAGTGTTGAAGTGTTTTGCGATTCCAAATGGGAACTGCGATGTTGGTTAATCTAACAAATTTAAGGCTTTTTAGTTCTTTTTCTCTGATTCAATTTCTAAATCGTCAATTTCGATATCATCTTCTTCATCTAGTATTTCGAGCAGCGGCTCTTTAAAAGCCTTGGTAGTGATACGTTTGTCCAGCGTTAGTAGTAGCGAAGGGAGTACAAATAAATTGGACAGCATGGCTGTGAGCAAGGTAAATGAAACTAAGTAGCCCAGCGCTTCCGTGCCTCCGAACGAAGAAAGGATGAAGATAGCAAAGCCGAAAAACAATACCACTGCTGAATATATCATGCTAAAACCAGTTTCTTGCAGCGCTGCCAAAACGGATTCTTTAATTTTCCAGTCGTTCATCAGCAGTTGCAGCCGGTAGCGCGACAAAAAATGTATGGTGTTATCAACGCTGATGCCCAGCGCAATGCTAAAAATAAGTATCGTGGAGGGTTTTATGGGGATGCCGGCATAACCCATCATAGCTGCCGTAAGCAGCTGGGGTATCAGGTTAGGAATTAAAGAAATAACTACCATCTTGAAAGATGAAAAAGTCAAAGCCATCAAAATGGTAATGACTAACAGCGCCAGAAGTAGTGACGAAATAAGGTTTTTTACCAGATAATTAGTGCCTTTTAAAAACACCACACTGCTACCTGTTACAACAACGTCGTAATCTTCAGGAGGAAATATCTGATCGATTTTCGGTCCCAGCGATTGTTGCAAGCTGTCGATTTCGGTTGTGCCGATATTGGCCATCTGCACACTAACACGGGTTTGTTGCAAACTGCTGTCAACGAAAGAATTTAATACACTTTTTTCACTCGTGCCGTCCAGCTTTGGTAGATAAGAAAGGATAAAATTGCGCTCTTGGTTATTTGGGAGGCTGTAATAATCGGGATTTCCCCTAAAAAATGCTTGCTTGGAAAATTTGGCTACTTCAACCATGGAAACGGGCATACTCAGTTGCGGGTATTTTGCTAATGTGTCTTGCAATTCATCGATTTTTTGCATTGTTGAAGCCCTTAAAATCCCTTTTTTCTTGCGCGTATCGATGGCAATTTCAAAAGGCATAATGCCTTTGAAATGTTTTTCAAAAAACATCAAATCCTTATACAGCTTGCTTTTGGTACTAATATCGTCCACCATAT
>CAZOEV010000349.1:0-3791 GCA_964578915.1 uncultured Lentimicrobiaceae bacterium | reverse complement strand
ACATAGTGCTTGATGCGTTGTAGAATGGTTAAATAATCAACTAATATACAATGTTATATGTCGGGTATTATAGCCTTTTATTTTATTTTTTTTTCTAAAAATGTCAAATCATTATTAATTAATGCAGCCAGACAATCTCTTACATCCGATTCAGTTTGTCCAGTTATGTCAGTCAAATAGTCGTCGTCCATTTTTTTCGTCAAACCGAAGAACTTTTTTACCAATTTCGGTCTTTTGAAAAATATATACCATTCCTTTTCATCAACAGCGGAAACTGTAAGTCCGTTTTTATTATCTTTATTCTCAATTTCTAATGAAGGTGAATAATATATTTCATTTTCATTTTTCAACTTCATTTCTTCAAGAAATTTAGTCCAAGGAATTCTTTCAAAGGATTCCATTATCTTGTCTTTCTCAATTTCACCCATTTCAATAATGTCTTTTTTAAATGGGTCACAAAAAGATGCTCTAAAATTCATATTTACTTTTTTAAATGTTTAACGACATTGATCCTGCCAAACCACAGTATTTCCCCTTTTCCAAAAAGCCAACTTATCTTTTGCTTTTTGCACTTATTGCGCTGCGGTATTCCGAGGGAAGTTTTCCGCTAAATTTTTTGAATGAGGCCACAAAAGTTGATCGCGAGTTAAAGCCACAGGTTTCTGCTATTCCTTCAATGCTATAGTCGTCAAACGCATGACTGTGAAATAGTTTTGCCACTTTCGCGCAGCGGTAATCGTTCAAAAAAGCATGAAAGTTTTTGCCGAAGTGTTCGTTAATCAGTTGCGATAAATACTTGGTGTTAGTGCCTGCCAATTCCGCGATATCATCAATTTTTACCCGTGGATTGGTAAAGGGTTCTTGCTCTTTCATTACATAGAGTAATGAAGCAACCAGCTCTTCTTTCAAATCGTTGCATAAACAAGATGATTGGTATTTTTTTTCTGTTTCATCAGTTTTTATTTTGCCCTCTGTAACTTCAACAATTGGTGATTCTTTAGATACTGACGGAAGTGTTAAGTCGCAGTTATAAAGCTCGTTATCCTCAAAACGAATGCCAAAATAAGCCAATCCAATATTCAATATTAATAAAGCGAAAATAAAAAGTGTGCTGCTCAAGCTTTCTCCATTTGCGTGCATAAAGCGGTGGCTGATTAGCAGCAGAATAAAAACAAAAAAACTTGCAGCAAATAGCTGGATGCCATTAATATAAACCTTTAGTTCTCCACATATTGACGCTGACATCTCGCGAAAGAATTTTCTGTAAAGCTTTATTCCATATCCTATATACAACAGTAATTGGAGGCCAATTATTGATTTAACGATGATTTCGATAAGCCAGGTTTGCTTTCCAGGAATATTTTTTAGCAAAAACACACCATAAACATTATCAAGGTATTCAGGGTGGTTGATGGATAAAAGTATCCAAAAAGGTAAAAGAAAAAGCAGCATCAACACAAATGGAATAAAATGCTTTAAATCAAAAGCTTTTAGTTTAAAGTGTTTGATTAGAAGTGATTTGTGGTGCAGATAAAAAAGTGGCACCAATGTAAGCCCAAAACAAAAAGCCAATGGAAATAGAATAAACAAGGTTGAATAATGCTCGAAGAGATGAAGGTGCACTAAAAAGCTTGTGATCCCAAAGGCCAACATAAAGAGGCCGAAAAGTAGTTTGGCAATGCTTTTTTCTTGAAAAAAATGGTATAAGCCATAAACAAAGAAACCTACCGACTGATAACTCAGCATCAACCACAATGAATGATTTAAAACTTCCATTTCGGTATGTAATTGGCAGATAATTTATCCTGCTTTATTCAACTTTTACTGTTAGCAAAGCCTTGATTCTGTTTCAAAACAGGCTTTAAACAATAGCTCAGCTAAAACATTACAAATATAGCACAAAATTCTTGTTTTTGAACAATAGATGAATAATAAAATAGTCTAATATACTCTATAATAGAGTATTAATATATGAAAATAGGTATTGAAATTCCGATTTGCTGAGGATAAACCAGACTTCAGCAATGTTTTAAAACAGAGAAAAAGGTTTGGATTCAGGTTTTGAAACACCTTATATTTTTTTACGGGTCTCAAGCGGGGTATTTTTGTTAAAGAAAAAAGGGGTTGAAAACCTTTTTAAATGAAACCGTTTTTTATAAAAACAATAAATTGAATCTTAACCAAATCCCAAAATCATGAAGCATTTTTTTAAAGCTTTAACAGTTGCTCTCATAAGCCTGTTAATGACGTTTGCGGTGATGTCTGAAGCAACAGCTCAGAATACAACACTTGCAGACGTTAAGAAAAACCGTGGTCTAAATGACGAGGATGTGCTGGCGGCAGCCAAAACATTTATGCCTCGTGGCGGACGCGATGAGTATTTTGCCTTTGTAGGTTCCGGCAATTCAGGAACAATGATCGTTTATGGATTGCCTTCGATGCGTATTTATAAATATGTAGGCGTATTTTCTCCTGAACCCTGGCAGGGCTATGGGTTTGATGACGAAAGCACCTTGATGTTGAAAAAAGGATCGCTTGACAATACCTTACTTAAATATGGTGATATGCGTTTTCCAGCATTGAGTGAAACGGAGGGCAAATACAACGGAAAATACCTGTTCTATTCTGATGGTGCCAATTCTAGAATCGCACTGCTGGGCCTTGATGATTTTGAAACAAAACAGGTTTTAATGCATCCATTGTTTATTAATGCTTATCCTGGCGTGGCCGTTTCCCAAAACAACGATTTTGTGTTTCAAAGCAGTGAATATCCAACTCCTTGGGACCATCGTGAAGCCAATGTGGAAACTGAATACGTAGAAAAATTCAAATCGGGCATCACAGCCTGGAAATTTGAAGATACGGATGGTGAAGCAGGTAGTGGACACCATGTTGGACGTATGCTTAAAGAAGAGTCTTTTACACTTGAATTGCCTCCACTTACACTCGGATTTTTTGACGTGGGACGGGGCGCTAATGATGGCCTCCTCGTTGGATTAGCCTCTTATGAAAATCAGAACTTCGTGTATATATATGACTACCTGAAAGCCCAAACACTTGAAACTGAAACCGTCAATGAGTTTGAAGTTATTCCTTTTGAAACAGCTATGGAAGCTGGTGTTTTTGCCTTAATTCCTGTCGATCAGGCGCCTATGAGTGTTAAGGTTGATCCAAGTGATAAGTATTTTATTACTGCAGCAAACAATGCGCAGGTTTTTGACTTTGCCAAGCTAAAAACTGTTCTCGAACAAAAAACTTTTGAGAGTGATATCCTTGGTATACCACAAATTAATGTTGAAAGTGTGCTACATGGCTCACTAAATCTTGGAAGCAAAGTGGTTGATTTAGCTTTCGATTACCGCCCCAACGTGGCTTATGCCTCTGTTTATAACGACAAAAAAATCGTGCGCTGGAACTATGAAACCCTCGCTGTGGAGCATTCATTAGACCTTACTTTTAAGCCTGGTCAGCTGATGACACCGCAAGGAAACTCCAATGAGCCACACTCCAATTATCTCACTGTTGTAAACAAAGAAGGCTTATTTGATAATATGATCAACAGCGGCCCAACACGCCCAAGTTATAATCACTTGATAGATATTTCTACAGATGATATGCGCGACATATATACCATGACCATTCCGCAAGCCAATATGTACGGCTCAGTGAGTGTGTTACGCACCACTATCAAGCCGATTATCCGCTACCCACTGGGGACAAATACCCGTACTGGCGAAATTTCTAGGTTTAAAACCGTTGCCGGACAAGAAAAAATTGAACGTGAAGGCAAT
>CAZOEV010000348.1:0-3798 GCA_964578915.1 uncultured Lentimicrobiaceae bacterium | reverse complement strand
AACATTACCGAAAGAAACCTTAAGGATATTGATTTAGAATCAAAATTTTCTGAACAAACTTGTGAAAAACTAAAAGGCTATCTAAAGGACGAAAGTATAGTAGTTATGAATGTCGCAAACCTTGTAAAGGAGACAGTCAAAACTATTTTTTATGAGCAAGGATTAGAATTTTCCAATTTTATGCTAAGTAAAGAAAATAATAGTGGATCAATAGAAAAACAATTAGTGCAAGTTGTAGATAAGGTTGTAGATGAAAGTTCAATAATTGTTGCGAATCGTGTTAAAGTGAAAGAGTGTTTGATTTACGTAATTAGAGACATTATATATAACGGAACTATCGAACAAAAAAGATTTCTTAAATCATTATCAAACACTTATATGCTAATGTTCCTTTTGCAATGGGACCCTAAAATTGCTATTTATTTTCAATCATTAGCAAATAAGCTAACATTATTTATCGGTAATTCCATTTTGATTCCTGCTTTTTCCGAAATGTTTTTAGACCCTATTAATCGTAGACATTGGAATCTTTTGAAAGGTGCGCAAAAGGCAGGCGTAAAGATGGTTGTTAGCGATGCGATTTTAGACGAACTAGTTTCACATTTTAGAATATTAAAAAATGCATACTATGAGAATCTAAAAGAATCTGAGGATTTCTATTTGGAAGATGAATATAATTTAACAGCAGTTCAACACATAATTATTAGAGCATATTTTTACGCAAAAAAACGAGGGAAAGTTTCTGATTTTAACAAGTTTATAAATCACTTTATAGATCCAGATTTAAAAACAGCTAAATTAGATTTAATAGAACTTCTTAAAGAGTTATTTGGGATAGAATATCTTTCTGAAGCTAATCTAGATATCAATATTAAAGAATCAGTTTATGATAAGTTAGTTCAAGAATTATCTATTGAAAAATCTAGCCCTAAAAAAGCTGAAGTAGATGCGAAATTAATATTATCTATATATGCATTGAGAGAAAAGAACAACGAAACGAATGACACTAGCATTTTTGGCTATAAAACTTGGTGGCTGTCTAAAGACACTTCCACATTTAGAATGGTCAAAAAGTTTCTAGATGAAGAATTTCACATTAGTTGTTACATTAGACCAGACTTCCTTTACAATTATATTGCACTAGCACCTAAGAAAGAAGAAATAGACGAAGTATATGAAGAGTTGTTTCCTTCTTTACTTGGTGTGAATCTTAGTTATCATTTACCAGGTGATGTTGCTGACCACGTTCAGAAATCAATAAATGATCATAAAGATTTACCGAACTTTAGAAAAAAATCAACCTTACGGAAATTTACGGAACAATTGAAATCTGATACAACTTTAAGAAAAAAGAAAAATCTGAATTCATTTTTTGAAAAGGAATTTGCGGAATAATACTGTGGCTAATAAATAGGACTCTAAGCGGTCGGCACGACCCAGCGCGGAGTCCATACTTCGGCTCGCTCAGCATAAATGTTGAACCTGTCTGCCAAGGTACGCCATGCAGGCTACATCCCGACAATACTGTTAGAATTTTGACCTATGTAATTATCAAATGTTTTGAGTTTTCCCTGTTGAATTCCAAGGAATTAAAACGATCTAAAATGGTAGTGCAAAGATAAATATTTTGACATGACAACTTTGAATCACTATAGATATGAAACAGTTTACTTTCTTCTTGTTGGACATTTAAGCAAAGTGATGCAGAGAATTCTTTTGAAATGGGCTATCCCGAAGGGATTTAGTTCAACAAAGTGTATAAATCATTGGGCGAATAGTGTTAATTTTAAGGGCGTTACATTTAATATGAATTGTAGCGGTTTGACAGGACAGTGCTTCGAAATGCCCAACGCTTCACACACAAACCGTTACGTTCATTGCAAAAAGACAATCCATACGATAGAAAGACAAAAGAATTTATACTGTATAAATGCAGGAAAGAAAAGGTAAATTCCAGCACACAAAAGCAAGAGTGTGGCTGCCCCTTCCTGCGAGCGTAACTTCGCAGCCACACACATGCTTTTCAGCTATTGCTTTCAAATTTAAAATTCACAGCTAATTTTAGTCAGTTCAAAGCCTGTTTTGTCAGCGTCGAGTAGAAAAAAGTTATATTCAAAATGCTAACAACTACTTTTGCTCCGAATTAGATGGTAATAGTTGAAAAATTTAAATTGAATAAATGTTTTTAAAAAATTTAAGGATATTAATTATCGGATTAATTTTTCTGATTTCAATTAACGTGATTGCCCAAAACCGATTTGTGCTAAGCGGTAAAATAAATGATTCAAAAACAGGTGAAGCCCTTCCGGGAGTTTCTGTTTTTGAAGAAAGCACAAAAATCGGCACAAGCACAGATGCAAATGGATTCTATTCTATAAAACTTATAAAAGGGGAGCATTCAGTAACCTATAGCTTTATGGGTTATGACAAGCAGATAAAAACGTTAAACCTGACGAAAGATGTTACACTTGACATAAAGCTATCTTCTTCGGCTATTGAATTGGAAAACGTTGAAGTAACAGCCAAAAAACCAGACGAAAATATTACTTCAAATGAAGTAAGCATTGAAAAATTAGACATCATACAAATTGAAAGTATTCCTATTATAATGGGCGAAACAGATATATTCAAAACCATTCAGTTGCTACCCGGTATTAACTCAGTAGCAGAAGGAAGAGCGGGTTTTTCAGTTCGTGGTGGCGGACTTGACCAGAATTTATTATTGATGGACGAAATGCCCTTGTATTATGCAACCCACATGCAAGGCCTGTATTCGGTGTTTAACTCTGCAGCTATAAATGGGTTGACATTATATAAAGGTGGAGTACCTGCAAGATACGGTGGCAGAGGCTCTTCGGTTTTAGATGTGCGAATGGTTGATGGAAATTTTGAAAATTATTCAGGTGAAGTTAGCTTAGGATTAATTACTTCAAAATTTGCTTTGGAAGCACCTGTCATCAAAGATAAATTATCTGTATTTATTGCCGGAAGAGCAACACAAGCCGGATTTGGTTATTTGTACGATCAGTTAGCCACAACAAACACAAGTTCAGGAAAAGGAAAAGAAAGTTCAGGAAAGGGGGGTAGCACAGGCAATACTTTTTTTGATCCTAATGAATGGTGGTATGATTTTAATGCTAAAATTATTTACAAAATCAACGATAGAAACCAGCTCTCATTTTCCGGATATTTCGGTCGGGATAATGCTTATACCGAAGGCGGAGATACCCGTTGGGGAAACGAAGCGGCTCATCTGAAGTGGCGAAGTACGATAAGCAATAAGTTAGTTTCGAACACTTCTCTAATATACAGCAAATACCAGACACATGCAGTTACAGGTGTTTATGATTTTGCATCCAGTATTGGATCTCACAGTATTAAACAAGAATTTTCATATTTCCCAAACGATAAACATAAATTGAGGTTTGGTCTGCAAGGCGAATATCAGGACTTTAACCATGGAAGCTTGATGGATAATACACAAGACGATGGTGATAAATTTATGCCACCGATGCAGGGATTGGAAAGTGCTGTTTATATCGAAAATCAGCAAAAAATCAGTAACAGACTTTCGGCTCATTATGGTTTAAGGCTAAGTATGTATAACCGATTGGGAATTGGATATTCAAATGTTTACGACCCAATTACTAATGTATCAGCCAGCAGTCAGTATTATTCAAGCTACACGGATGTTATCAAAACTTATATTAACCCTGAACCCAGAATTTCCGCAACCTATCAGTTAGATGAAAAGCAATCAGTCAAAGCATCGTACAATCGAACTGCGCAATACCTGCG
>CAZOEV010000347.1:0-3821 GCA_964578915.1 uncultured Lentimicrobiaceae bacterium | reverse complement strand
TGATACCTGTTTTTAACAATGGTTCAAAGTGTTTTTCCCTATCAAACAACTTTATCAGTTTTATTTCAAGTTTATACTGCCTGTTCTTGGCCGTTTAATCTCCAAAGATAAAGCTGCTTACACCTATCTGCCAGATTCTGTTGGACAATTCCCTGACGGAAAAGAATTTTTAGATCATCTGCACAAAACCGGATACGACAAAACCCACGAAGAAAGGTTAAGCTTTGGTATTGCCACCATTTACACCGGCCACAAAGTAATGCCCGGCCAATAATGTTTTTATGCATCATCCTAAAACACTATTTTTGCAGCCTAATGCTAGAAGGATGAGAAACTTTGTAATAAAAAGTCCCTTTTCAACGTTTGTGCATCACAATTGAAAAAAAAATTTGTCTTGAAAAAAACCGCACTGAATTCACTTTTAATCCTGCTTTTGCTGCTGTTGGCATTTCCCACATTAGCACAGCGCAAAAAAGTGATGAATCTTCCCAAATACGATCTCGATCCTTATCATTTTGGATTTATTTTAGCCGGCAATCAAATGCTCTATTCTGTGAAAATGATCGAGGGCTATCAGCTCGCAAAATATGACGGAAGTTTTTGGCCCGAACAGCCCAATAACGATGAGATTTCACTTTACAGCTTAACCTCAGTACCTACTCCTGGGTTTACGATTGGTATTGTTGGCAATCTGCGTTTAGGCAATCATTTCGATCTTAGGTTTATTCCTTCGCTAAGTTTTGGCGAACGCCACTTTGATTATGTAATTAAGCAGTATAAAGATGGTGTAGAAAGTTTGGTGAGTTTCAGAAAAAGCAGTGCATCTACCTTTGTTGAGTTTCCATTGCATGTCAAATTCAGATCGAAACGGCTTAATAATGCAGCAGCTTATCTTATTGGCGGTGTAAACTACACCATCGATCTGGCTTCTCAAAACAAAAATGAACGTGAAATCACAAATAGTCAGGGCCAAACCATTACAGTTATTGAAGGCGTGCGTAAAAACAGAAATGATGTAGCGCTAGAGATTGGCACCGGATTCGACTTTTACACCAATTTTTTTAAGTTTGGTGTAGAGCTAAAGATGAGCTACGGCCTTGGAAATATTTTGATAAAAGATGATTATATCTATAGCTCAAGCATCGAGAGCTTACGCAATAAGGTTTTTCAAATCTCATTTACCTTTGAATAAAACATGGAATCTCCCGACAAACGCCAAGCGTTATTTCAAAATCTGATTCAGAAATCGACTATGAAACACGACATCTACGCCAACACTTTCAAGGCGTTGAGGATGTTTAAGTCGGTGATAGAAGAAATTACCAAAGATTACTTAGTCAACTTTGAGTCAGTAAAAAGACACCGTAATATTGCTTTTGAGAACCGCTATCGTGGTGATTTTGAGATAGAGCTAAAATTTGGTGGTGACATATTACTGTTTTTGATGCACTCCAATGTTTTTGAGTTTTCGCGTGACCACGAAATCATGCGAACACCTTATATCAAAGAAGATAGAAATCGTTCCTATTGTGGTATTATCAATATTTATAACTTTCTGAGCGACTCCTTTAAATACAATCGTTTTAATGATGTTGGCTACCTTATTGGTAGGGTTTTCATCAATAAAGACAACCATTATTTTATTGAAGGCAAGCGCGAACTGGGTTTGCTGTTGAATAATTTCAGCAAAAACGAACTGGATCGTGATGCGGTGAGGCAATTGATGGAAGCCGCTATTGAATATACTATCAATTTTGATTTGCTAACACCACCTTATGAAAGTGTGAAATTGGTCACCGTAAACGAGATGAAAAACACGCTGGATGCTATTTCAATGAAAACTGGCAAGCGCTTAGGATTTCATTTTCAGGCGGATAGTACTAATCCGGAACCTGAACTAAAAAAAGATTGAAAAAAGTTTATTTTTTCCTTTGAGGAAAATAAAATTTACCTATTTTTGCATCCTCAAACGACACAAAGGCTCCCATCGTCTAGCCCGGTCAGGACGCCAGGTTTTCATCCTGGTAACAGGGGTTCAAATCCCCTTGGGAGTACAAAAGCCGCTTTTTCAAGCGGCTTTTTTTATGCCTGTGTTTTTCTAAAAGACATTGATTCTCACCAGAAAATTCATCCATTTTAGGCTAAAAAAAATTTACTCAATTTTAAAGTTTTTCGGGTTTTAGAATGACGGAAGATGAAATTTGATTTTAGACCAAAACACTACCTTCACCGTGAATATGTTAGGTTTTTAGCCGGTAAATTGGTCGTGCAGATATTTAATAACGGGGCAACAGATTCTGCTAGAAAGCTCAACGCCATCAGTTTTAGCAGATTTAAGTTATGAAACATAACATCCAACCGCTCACTTCGATTATTCCTTTATTAAAGGAATATTTCTGAACTCCACCTTAAATCCATTACTGTACGATGAGAGAATTTGTAACAAATTGATCTTCGTTGAACTAATTGAAATATTCTCAAAATATATTTCCAATATTTCTGTTGAGCCTGACATTACTTTTTTGATAACCGCATCGTATTGACTTGTCCCATAAATTTTGTTCATTTTACTACCAATTTTTATTTTTGTAAACGCTTGTTCATCACCAGCATCGGTATAAACCATCGTTTGATATTGCCAACCCAAAGTTACTTCAAAATCCATATCATCAACTGTAGTATTCGTAACACTTAGTTTGCAGATTATTGTTTTATCCTCCAAACGCGCTTCCTGCAATTCAAAAATAAATCCCTCCTTTTTTACTATTTGTTCTGTATATGCCTGATTTAAAGTGGTTTGGCCTTTTCTAGTTGACGATGTTGCAATTTTAGGTATTTCACTTTGCGCAAGCAATACTTTTACTTTATCATCCTTTGGAATTTCGACAGATGCCACCGAAAACAGTTGTCCCGTTTCGGCGGAGATAAGGCGGGCATTTATTTTTACGCTGGTTCCCAAATCAGCAATTGTACCTGAAGCAATGGCATCTACACCTAAAACTCTTCCCAGTTCCACTGCCGAGCTCTCGTCAATCAACCCGCTTATTGAAATTTTTTGTTCTTCAATTATTTTATCAAGTAACTGTCTTTCAACCACTTCAAATTCACCTGTTAGGTATAAACGCGTGGTTAGTTCTTCGGAAATATATTTCCCTAAACTGCTAACATCACCTTGGATATCAATAAATTCCATGATGGCAATCTTATTCTTTTTGTTCTGGTCAAGACTACCTATTATTTGATTAGTAAGTTTTTCTAACTGCGATGACAAACTAATTTTAACATCAACACTTAAGGTTTTAATCCATGCTGTCAAAACCTGCTTGTCCGTCATTGTTAATCGTTTTTCAGGATATTTTTTACTAAACTTCTTTGGAGGCATTTCCCCATCAATAACTGATACTGTAACCCGATCCCATTCAGTAATCGCTTGTTGTTTTTTTATGAAATTCAACTTATCGAAATTAAATTCCTTGATTGCTTTTTTATTTGATGACGCGGAATTATGGCAATCGTAGCAGGACTTATTAATAATCTGCTGAACATTATCAGGCACTTCAATTCCTATAGACGTATTGTTTGCACATAAATTTGAAGAATTAGCAAGAAACAAATTTGTCGTCAGTAAGACAACAATGAAAAAGGATGTGTTTTTCATGAAAACATTAGTTTTGGTTTTAAGAACCACTAAATTACTAATTTTCAATAACTATCAGATTTATAATCAGTTTATCTTTCTGACAGACAATTGCCTTCACCAAAAAACAAGACATAAAAAAAAGAGACCGAAAATCGATCTCTTTTTTTGTTGTGGGAACTAC
>CAZOEV010000346.1:0-3830 GCA_964578915.1 uncultured Lentimicrobiaceae bacterium | reverse complement strand
TTCTTATGTGATCGTTTTTACCACATTTTTCGCTTATCTGCTCAATAATTTCTCCCTCAAAACAATTCATCCATCCACAAATAGTGTGTTTATTTACTTGCAGCCCATTTTTTCAAGTGTTTTGGCATTGAGTTTTAAAAAAGACACGCTTGAAATACAGGAAGTTGTGGCAGCATTATTTATCTTTGCTGGAGTTTATTTTGTTACCCGTAAAAAGCAATTGGGTGTTTTTGCCAAAAATCTAACTTAGATAATATGATGCAAAAAAATGGTTTAATAGCTTATATAGCAGGAGCTACAGGACTTACAGGTGGATTTCTATTACAGTTTTTACTTGAAAGTGAAGTGTTTAGTTCGGTAGTGGCTTTGTTGCGGACTCCCCTACCCTTTTCTCATCCAAAATTAGAACAGAAAATCATTGATTTTGACCAACCTAAACCCACAGATTTTGCAGGTGGAGACTATTTCTTTTGCTGTCTGGGAACTACCATAAAAAAAGCTGGTTCTCAGGAAAAGTTTCAGAAAGTTGATCTGCAATATGTCGATATGCTGGCGAAATTCAGTAATGAAGCGGGATTTTCAACCTTCGCAGTTATTTCAAGTGTAGGCGCTGATAAAAATTCAGGAAATTTTTATCAGCGTACCAAAGGATTGATGGAAGAAGCGGTGCAGCAATACAACTTTGAGAAAGTATTGATATTCAGGCCTTCGCTTATTCTTGGGCCACGCAAGGAATTTCGTTTTGGAGAAGCTTTTGCCGTTGGGCTTATGAAGGTTTTTAACCCCTTGATGGTCGGTAGTTTAAAACAATACAAGGCAATTCAAGCCTCAGAAATCGCGCGTAATATGCTGGAATTTAGCTTAGTTAAAGAAGCAGGAAATTATATTATCACCAACCGTGAACTGCACGAAAATAAAAGAAATCATGACAAATAGTACGATAGCTGCTCTGCTGAAAAAGCTCCAAGCTGACCGCTTTTTCTTGATGGCTGGCCCGTGTGTGATTGAAAATGAAGAAACCCCGTTTTTAATTGCTGAAAAAGTTTCCAAAATATGTGCCGAACTTAATATTCCCTATATTTTTAAAGGGTCTTACCGAAAGGCAAATCGCTCCAGGATAGACTCTTTCACAGGAATCGGCGACGTAAAAGCGCTTAATATTCTTAAAAATGTGGGAAAGCAGTATAATATTCCGGTGGTTACGGATATTCATACCGCCGAGGAAGCTGCAATGGCTGCCGAATATGTGGATGTTTTGCAGATTCCGGCTTTCTTATGCCGCCAGACAGATTTGTTAATAGCCGCCGCCAAAACTGGCAAAGTAATAAATATCAAAAAAGGTCAATTTTTATCTGGTGAATCCATGAAATTTGCGGTGGATAAAGTGCTGCAATCTGGAAATGATAAGGTTTTTCTAACGGAGCGGGGCAATATGTTTGGCTATCAGGATATGGTGGTGGATTATCGGAATATTCACGCCATGAAAAAATTACAAGTTCCTGTAATAATGGATGTTACGCATTCTTTACAGCAGCCAAATCAGTCTGGAGGTGTTACCGGAGGCCAGCCTGAATTAATTGGATTAATTGCAAAAGCTGCGATCGCTGTAGGTGCTGATGGCATTTTTATGGAAACCCACCCCAATCCTGCCCAGGCAAAATCTGACGGAGCCAATATGTTACACCTCGATCGCGTGGAAGAATTGCTGCATCAGTTGGTAAAAATCAAAGAAGCAATAAGTTAGTCTCGTTTCAGCTGAATTAGCTGACCAGTTTCTGGGTCAAATTTAAGTTTTGTTCTGTTGAGCGGAGCAACGGCAATAGCTCCCATTTGACTGATTGAAATTCGGTTGTGGTCTAAGATGCTATTTTGGTAAACCAGCCTAATTTCAACTGTTTCAGGCACGCGATAGAGTAAACTATTTACTACCGTAATAGATTCCAGGGAGCTTTCTGCCACAGCAGGAATCGTTAGCGTATTGCCTGCCGGTATTAACTCCACTTGTAAGGGAACGCCTTTTGTTCCCGTATAAATTATACCTGACTCTTCAGAAAAACGGGCAATTGTCTTTAATCCATTATCAGCTTTTTGTGGTGTAAAATAAACTGTATTTTCTTCAATTACAGTGTGTTCATGCCCTAAAAACAGACTTAAATAAGCTTCTTCCAACTGCATGAGTTGCTGATTCATATAAGCCAAGGTATTGCCATAATTGATCTCCTGATAGCCACTTATGAGGTTGTACCTGCTCTCGCGAATGGTTTGGATATAATCTGCTGCCGATCTGGCTTTTTGTTCCGGACTGCGATCAACCCAAGAAGCCTGCAAAACCGGACGTTTGATAATAGTGGTATCAATGGTGATATTACGAATTATTGTGTCGATCCGGCGATACAAATTCCTTTCAGCATAATAAGAAAACTGCTTTTGGTCAGGACTATTTACCAGGTGCTTTATAGTGTTAACTTGTTCATTATCTAATTTTTGAATTTCATCACCAGCACCTAAAATAATGCCATTTCCCAATTGGGAAAAAGTTGTGCTTAAAGCATCTTTTGTAGCCCGTTCATCAAGTCTCACATAAAAAACCGCTTTGGGATCGGGTTCGGCAATTGTACTCATCAAGGCATCCATAATTTCAAAAGACTCAAAATCAGTTTTTACTACATCCGAAACGCCCAGCATTCTTTCGGCAAAATTGCTGTAAGGACCAGTAATATGCGTTGTTTTTTTGACGATTAAATCAACTTTTAATACCGTTTGTGGCAAAGCATAAAAAAAACCTTCCTGCTGACCAGGAATACCATTTTTTGCGTGACTAACTGTTACTTGCGCATTAGCTGTTGAGTAAATTAATGTGCTAAATAGTAGCACGTTAAAAAATGAAACAACAGAATTAAAGATATATTTTTTCATAAAAATAATTTTTCAGGATACACAAAAATACAGTAATTACTGATTAGTTCTTAAACTGTACAATAATCGAAACGAAAGTAAAAGGAAACAGAAGTGAGTCTCTTTAGATTTATTGGTTTGATATCGGCATATATTTTCTTTATTCTCCATCTTCAAATAGGAAAACCTCTTTAATTTCTGAATGCAAGGCCATTGAAATATCATGAGCAAGCTTTAAAGATGGATTATACTTAGCTTTTTCGAGAAAAACGATTGTCTCCCTTCTAACGCCAACCTTATTGGCTAATTCAAGTTGCGTTAGTTCATGTTTTGCTCTTAACTCTTTAATTCTATTTTTCACTTGGATAAAATCTAAAGTATAAAAGAGTGATCACGCCGATAAGCAAGGACAAAATAATTCCCCCTCCAATCATATTACTTATGTCAGTAAATTGTATCTTGTCATTGAATATGTTAAGCCAAAGTATCAGAGTTAGGAAATACGCATAATACCCAACTTTCCATTTTCGTAAGGTAGTAAACTCATCATCAGCTCGAAAACCAATTCCTTTATTTTTTCGAATTTTATAAAAGATTAGAATAAACAACACGATTGCACCATATAGTATTACTGATAATAATGTGTCGTGTGCATAATTTGCAAAATAATTGAAATTATGGTCAAAATAGAGTAGAGTCTTTTCTAATAACAAAACAATTAAAATAAGTAATATGCGCCCTAAAGTCTTCATAAAATTAAGATTTAGTTATTTTATTCTAACACAAAGATAGATATATATAACATTAAATCTAAAATTTTTCGTTTTTTTTGAAATATTTATCAAACTCCTGATCGACATGAGTCAGAAAGAAAACGCTGAATTTTTGCAGTGCTTAGTCAGAAAATGTCAAGTTTGAGGCTTGCGATGTGCTGA
>CAZOEV010000345.1:0-3834 GCA_964578915.1 uncultured Lentimicrobiaceae bacterium | reverse complement strand
ATAATAGCATGGCTGGCGATGGCGTGCTAGGCAAGGGCTGGGGTATTAGCGGCTGGTCGTATGTAGGGCGTGAAGCTGAAACGCCTTATTATGAAGGCCTCGAGCGTTATCAAAGAGAAATCAGTCGTGTTGATTTTGATAACGACGGTTTTTCGATTGACGGGAACAGGTTGTTGTTAGTACAACGAACTACTGATATAGACACCTATCGTTTTGAAATGGATAATAATACCCGTGTTTTTTATCATAATCCATTCAGAGCATCAGACAGAAGTAACAAAAGAGGGGACAATTCCTATTTTGAAGTACAATCACCTGATGGATCAAAAAAAATATATGGGACAACCGGATCTAAACAGATTAATGGAACCGGCAACCCTGCCATACGCTATTACCTTAAACAAGTCGTTGACCTTTCGGGTAATACCATTGAGTATATTTATGATATTTACCAAAGTAAGGGTGAAATTTACTTAAAGGAAATCATATACTCGAAAGATAATGAAAATACAGAAATAAGCAGCACTGAATATTATAAAATTGAGTTTAAATACAGCGGCCTTCAAATGCAGGCTCACCACTATACTACCTATATACCTAATAACAATGATAAGTACGAATATACTGTTAGCCAAGTGCTTGAGAGCATAAAGCTCAGCTTTTTTGAAGAAAAATCATCAAGTACCGTAAAGCAATGGAAATTAGAATATCAGCAGGGTGGCTTGTTTGGTGAGATTAATTTAAGTAATGGAAAGACCTTTCTAAAACAAATCACTTTAACCGATGGCGATAAAAAAATGCTTAAACCAACGGTTTTTGATTGGACTTATAATATCAGCTCTGACGAAAAAGAGCGAAACCTGGGTTTTGAATCGTTTGAAGATTTTGCTGAGGTGGTTTCACACAGTTTTTCAGGAGACTTTAATGGTGATGGATTGACAGATATAGCGGAACGGCTTGTATATCCAAACGAAGGTTCATGTATTAGGATAAGTGATCACATTGGTTTATCTGATAGACAAATTATTGACTCCGATTTTCATGGCACGATGCATGCAATGGATTTGGATGGTAACGGTGCTGATGAACTTGTTGTATCCAACTCTGCGGAAAAAATTCGCATTTATACATGGCGTAACAATACTATGGTACAAGTTGGTAGTGAAATCGAAGAGAAGATGATTTATAGAGGTGATTTTACAGGAGATGGAATGGCCGATCTTATTACAAAATCGGAAAGTGATTTTTTTATTTACCCGGGCAAGCCTGATATTACTGAATTTCTTGGTGTGGAAAATAGGAAGCCACTAGGTGTTTTTACCAACTTCGAGAATGCCCTTACCGGTAATTTTTTTGGGAATGCTAAAACAGGTTTTGTGCTTAAAAATGGAGCATCAATAAAACTATATGCACTCAAAGTAACACAGACATTAAATGACGAATCTTATACATTTGATAATCAGATTGGTGCAGAAACATCTATACTAATCGGGAATCCATCATCAATAGATGTGGGGGATTTTAATGGTGATGGCAAGGATGATCTGATAATGACTGTGATTACTAATATCGATGGTGATAGAGATACTCATATTTACTATAGCTTTGGTAATGGTTTTGAAAAAACGATTAATCTTGGTTTCTGGAATAAGTTTAAATGGTATTATCGTTATCGTATTGCCGACTTTAATAATGACGGGGTGTCTGATATTGTTTTTTGGAATTTTAAAACTTCAGATGCTAATGAATATGTCGTAAATCACACATTCATGTTTAAGTCACAAGGTGTGGAGAGTGATTTTGGTTTTAAAAGTGTGAATGTTACTACGTCTACTCGGTTTATTGAAAGTAGTCCAAATTTTTCTACATTAACTGATTACCTCATTGGCGATTTTACCGGAAATGGTGAAACTGACATTTTTTTCCAATTGTATTCGGAGTATGGGATTCCTGTGAGCATTAATGATTCGTCCAATATCAAACCACCTGGTTCTTTTGTCATCAATCAATACCAAAACCTTGCCGATAATTCCTCTCCCGATGATTTAATCACGGGTATTACAAACGGCTTAGGTGTGAATCAAAAGATAAGTTATAAGACTTATCAAGCAGGAAAATACGAACCAACGAAATATCCTGTTATGATACATAAAAAACCCTTCACACTGGTGAGTAAAATTGAAACGCAAAGCCCGCAAGGTGATTTCTACCCGGCCACAGAATATGAGTTTACAGGCTTGATGCTTCATGCACAAGGAAAAGGCTTATTGGGATTTCAAAAAACACAAGTGACGGATCAAATGACAGCCACACGAACAGAATCACAAAAAGAACTACTCATAGAAGCTGATAGTTATTATTTTCCTTATGATGCTTTTCAATACACCAAACACCTGAAAACCAGCAATGTTTTAAGTCAAACCAGAACAAGTTATGAAATATTCGATAAATCATCTATTGATAACAAACTGGTGTTTAAACCAATAATGACTAGGAGTGTTACCAATCAATGGGATAATGATGCCAAGCACTCCTATATTGGTATGAATGCGCATTGGCAGGATATGGGTGAAGAAGATATAGATGACTTTGGCAATTCGAAAATATCCTATCAAATTGCTGACGAATGGGCCAGTAAACCCAGTCTTGATTACGATGCTATGCATTATGTCACGACCCACAAGACGGAGTATAACTATCCTACTGAAGATTTATGGCAAATAACGCCAAAATTCCATCAAACTATTTATCACTCAAAAGAAATACCGGGCGAGCTAATTGAGAAAATAGACTACACCTATAATTTAGATGGCTTAACGGAAACCTCCACCTTTTATCCCCAAGCTAATACGAACTCTGTTCTGGCATTGGAGACCAAATATGATGAATATGATGTTTACGGGAATCTTAAACAAAAAACCGTATCAGCAATAAACCAACCAGACTTGGTTGACAGGGTTACCAAGTTTGAATATGATGGAAACGGCAGATTTCTGGAACAAAAAACCATTGAAATGACTGCTGGAGATGACTTAATTGTAAATTATAAGTACGACCACAGGCTGGGGCTACTCGCAACAGAAATTATGATTGATGGAAATGTGACTGCGTATGAATATAATTCTTTTGGCACTCCCACAGAAACTATCCATCCCGATAGAACTATTGAGCATTTTAAAATGGATTGGTGCAAACCCGGTCCCGGTGTCCCGGAATACACTACATACTCCTCAACACAATATACTAACCCTAGGGGTTCTGAGGATAGATGGCATGCAAAAACCGTGTATTACGATTCTTTTGGCCGAAAACTGCGTGAGGCTGTTAAAAATATTCAGGATAAAACCATCTTTAACGATTATGAATACAATATTTACGGTCAACTTGAACTTGCTTATGAACCCTATTATTTGGCAGATGACAAGTCATTGTTCACCTTGTATCACTACGACGAACTAGGAAGACTTTATGAAACAATATTGCCCGACAAATCAATAGACAGTATCATTTATATGGGGCGCAAAACCCTTACTTCCAGAACAAAAGGGGATATTAGGATAGCTACCGAAACCGTTGTAAACATCATGGGTGATACGGACATGAAAACAGATGCGGTGACGTCGATTAATTATAATTATGATGGAAAAAGACGGCTGCGCGAAACCTACGTGGGTGCTACAGCTACCGAAATTACCTATGATGAGGCGGGCAACCAACAATCCCTTATTGATCCCGATGCCGGTACAACAACTTATAGCTATAACGCCTTTGGTGAACTAATTAGGGTCTACTGAAAAACCATCAACCCCATGTTTAAGAGATAATTATGACTAT
>CAZOEV010000344.1:0-3836 GCA_964578915.1 uncultured Lentimicrobiaceae bacterium | reverse complement strand
AATACATAAGGTTGTAAGATGGTCACTAATATTTACCAGGTTTGAAACGAGCTTAATTTGCCCGGTTTCAATTCTGGAGATTTCAATAATATCGTTTACCGTATTTAACATACGGTCGCCACTTTTTTGAATAATCTCAATATAATCTTTTTGCTGCTTCCCTGTTAAGCCAGGTTCTTTTAACAAATCTGTAAATCCCAGAATTCCGTTCATCGGGGTACGTATCTCGTGGCTCATATTGGCCAGAAATGCTGATTTCAGTCGGTCGCTTTCTTCCGCTTTTTCTTTGGCTTTGATAAGTTCAATATTTGTTTTGGTAATTTGTTGTTCCGTCATTTTTCTGCTGACAATTTCTCCGATAAGCTTAGACGTTGTCTGAAGACGAGTTTTAGCAAGCTCAATCATATAGGAGGGTCTTGTTTCGTATTCTTTTGCCTTTTTTATTAACTCATCTACCGGAACATTATATTTTTGTGCCAATTCCAATAATTTATCTTGGTCTTGAGGTGGGGCGCCGTATCCAAAATTAATGGCTCCAATTATTTTCTTTCCGGCTTTGATTGGCTCTGCATACATACGAATTCCTCCGCTACATTCAATATCAGTAGCACAACCTGTATTGATAGCTGCTAAGGATGCATCTTTCCAGCACGATTCGTGACACAACCATTTTCCTGAGTTTAAAGCTTCAACACTGTCATCAGTATTACAAAGCTTGTAGGAAGCTTGATCCATAAAACGACACCATCCTGACGAAAATATACCCAAAGCATAATCGCCGTTTTTTTCGTATATCGCAGAAGAAGTGTCAAGCAAACTCAAATAGTCGCTGGCAATGTCTTTTAATACATCTGCCCCAAGCGAATCATAAATTAAACGATTCGTATTTAAACGTGTTAAATTTCCATATCTTGGAACATATTCCTCATTATCATTTTCTGGAGGTAATAATTTCTTTTTACTCAACATCCATTCAATTTTCCGTAGCGATTCTTCTGCCTGTTTGCGCTTAGTAATATCAAGTCCTGAACTCAATAAATATTTAATTTGACCTTTTTCGTCTTTGATGTAAGAATTAGACCAGTCAATTAATTTTCGCTTGCCTAATTTTGTAACAACTTCATTTTCGAGCTGTTCCACTCCTTCCATTTTACCAATAATAACTTGAGAAAAGACTTGTTTTACCTGCTCAATAATTTCAGAAGGAATACAGGTATCAAACCAGTTTTTACCCACCAATTCCTCAGCTTTATCATATTCCAGAATTTCCAAAGCTTTCTGATTAACTAAGAGGATATTTCCATTTACATCCAGCGACAAGAAAGCACTACCCGCCATATCCAAATAGCGTTCGGCTGTTTCTTTGGCTTTTAACATTTCAGCTTCTGCTCTTTTTCGTTCGGTCAAATCTAAATTTGTCCCACTAACTCTTATTGGATTCTTATTTTCATCGAAAGTTATAAATCCTCTTGAAAGTACAGGAACATAATAACCTTGCTTGTGTAATAATCTAAATTCAACAGCATAACTTTCCTGACCGTTTTTTAATGCACCACCATATATTTCATCGACAAGAATTTTATCATCAGGATGCATCAGGTTTTCCCACAATGATGAATTTGTCGGGATTTCATTTGGATTATACCCAATCTGCTTCCACCATTGAGGAGAGTAAAAGAGTTCATCATGTATTAAATCCCAATCCCAAGGTGCATCATTAGAACCTTTAATAACCAAATTCATTCTTTGTTCGCTTGCTTCTGCTTTTTCTTTGGCTTTTATTAATTCTTGTTCATTTGCCTGTAGCTGTTGATTTGCAGCTCTGAATTGCTGTTCGTTTGCCTGCAATTGTTGATTCAATGCGTTTAATTGTTCTTCCGCTTTTTTTCGTTCGGTGATATCAATGCCAACCCCGGTAAAGTATGTTTTCCCATTTAAAATCAACCGGACACCATTTGAATGTATTAGAAGTTTTCCGCCACCCTTAATCAGAAGATTCGCTTCAACCTCGCCATATCCAGTAGTCATTACCTCTTCAACTGCCGCCGCTACCCGAATTGCATCATCACCTTCAAACCATTGCGACATATTCATTCGAGACAATTCTTCCGCTGAATAACCTGTCATGGTTTCATGTTTTTTATTCCATCTGATAAGATTTCCCTGATCGTCATAGACATAAAGATATCCAGGAATACTTTCCAAAAGGGCTTCGATAAAATCCTTTTCGTGTGCGAGTGCTTCTTCAGTTTGCTTTCGCTTTGTGATATCTTTAACAGTTGCAAAATTATTAATCACATTACCCTTGTCATCTTTAAGCTGGGACGGGCTAACAATTACCGGAAAACGTTCGCCGCTTTTCTTTTTAAAAATCAACTCAAACTCATTCCATTTGCCCTTCATTGTATTTGAAAGAGCTTCACTAATATTTTCAATCTCTTCTTCAGGCCAATAGAGAAAGGGTGGTTTCGTACCGATAATTTCCTCTTTGGTAAAACCTGTCATTTTGCAGAAGGATTCGTTTACATCGACATGTTTTCCCTTTTCATCCAAAATTGAAAAACCATCGGGCATAAAACGTATTAAGCTCCGCGAAAATTTTTCACTTTGTTTTAACTCTTGCTCATTTGCAATTAGCGCCTGATTAGCTGCTCTCAATTGCTGTTCATTGGCTGCTAGCTGCTGATTTGTTGCTCGCAACTGCTGCTCACTAGCTTTAAGCTCTTGTTCATTTGCCTGTAACTGTTGATTCAAGGCTTTTAATTCTTCTTCAATTTTATGACGAGCAGTAATATTTAAGAAAGTTGAATATACCTGATAGGGTTTCTTACTTCCTTTACGAAATTGTGGAATCGAACTGACCAATATCCAGACATAATCTTTAAGCTGTGGGTTGAAGATGCCTAGAATAAAATTAAGGATCTTTTTGCGTGTTCGTAACGCAAGCATTGCAGGATGCTGTTCTCCAGGCAAGTCTAATTTATCTTTGTTAACAGCCTTCCACTCCGGGTGAATAGATGTCCTCCCTTTCATTTGATTTAAAGAAAGTCCAAGAATTTTTTCTGCAGCAGGATTGGCGGAAATAATAGTACCCTCAGAATCCTGATAAACCACACCCAAATCCATTGTTTCAAATAGGTCTCTGTAATTTGAACTATTTTCAGTTGAAGCTGCTGATGTGCTCATAAAGAGAGTTTTATTAGATTAATTGAAATATAAAAGTACTAATTTTTCTTATAAGAAACCAAATACCTTTTCTTGCAACCTTATACTAAAAGGAAGTTGCATTTATTTAGAGTCTGCTGAAAAACACCTACCAATTTAAAATAAAAGCAATTACAGGGTCAAATGGAGAAAGTGCTGAAAAGGCATTCATTTAAATCCTTATAAATGCATGCAATTGATAAAACTATTTCACTCCAGTTACGTCAGCAAAGCACAATCCGGATTACAACATATTTTGAGTTTTATTGTTGGTTAGCCTGTCGCACACCATATTCATAATTGCCTGCGACTCTATGCCTGTAAGCTTTTACTATTTTAAATTCAAGTAATACTTTCTCATATCCTTATCCAATTTCTCAATTGCATATCGAAGTGTAATTCTTGGCATTTCAGCAGCATGTTTCTTAAGGAAATTCTTTAATTTCTCTTCATTCCTTTTTCCGGCTTCCCTTATCCAACTTCCCACAGCTTTTTGCACATATTCATCTGTATCATTTAATAAGAATTTCCGCTATTTTAAATGTGTCCTCTATTTCATTTTTTTTAATGAAGAAATAAGTGCTCACAATTGCGCTTCTTCGTTCCATAGGATTATTGGACTTTGCTAAATC
>CAZOEV010000343.1:0-3842 GCA_964578915.1 uncultured Lentimicrobiaceae bacterium | reverse complement strand
CCGACCGGGTTTTTTGAAAATATAATCGTAGTGATTCACACTTTCGCGCGCCATCAGCTGTTTTCCACCATTTGTTGTGATGTAAAAAGCAGAAGGAATTTCGTCGCCCCTAATCTTGATCTCAAAGCTATAATCCTCATTTTGAATCGTTGACAAGGAATCACCTGTATAAATAACTTCAAAAGGAAGCGGCTTAACAAAGGCTTCATTGTAACGCACAATCCGATTGCCGGATTCTTTAAATATTTGAGGATTAATAAACCAAAGCACACCAAAAAGGACAGCCGCTATAAATAAATAAGGTGCAAATCTCAGGCTCGCTTTAAAATCAATCGCGTCGGCAAAGCGAAAACTTTCCAATTCCCGGTTTCTACTTTCGATAGTAGCAAGCAGCAAATCGCTTTGGCTTGCGCTCATCGCCATGGTTTCGAGCTGAAGCGTGTTTAAAAGCTTGTCATCAATCTCCGCGAAATGCAATCCTATCAGCCGCGCAGCTTTTGCTTCACTCATTTGTTTGCGAAAAAACACCAACTGATAAAGCGGCCAGATAATATAACTGGCAAAAATCCAGAAAAATCCCAGCAGATAAATGAGCAATAAAACTAATCTTCCATTTTTTGGTAACCAAAGTAGGTATTCAATACTACTCAATGTAATAACGAGCAGCAGCAGCATAAAAAGGCCCAAAAACAGTCCTTTCAGCAGGCGATTGGTATAATAGCGCCTGATAAATGCGTGAATTTTAGGGATCAAAACCGATAGCTGATTGCTCATTGAAAAACTGATTTTTTGGCTACTTTTAAACGTTTTAAAAAAATGATTGTTACTTTAGCGCGCAAATATACACATAACCGCAAGCATAAATTTTACACTAATAAACTGATTTTATGAAATCATTACTTCCGTTTTTACTCTTATTCTTTGTTTTACAGCCACTTATGGCACAAACTACTGAGCCGCATATTCACGACCGTTATTGCAGGCATTATCCAGAGCAGGCAGAAATCCCAGCTTATGCCTACCGTAACGACTGGCAAAGTGATCTTGTTCACGATTACGACGTTACTTTTTATTTTCTCGATATTGCCATTTCCAGCACTTCCATTCAGGTAGGCGGAACGGTAGAAATTCATGCCACTGTTGTTGCCGACGATTTCGATATTTTCGCCTTTGAACTCAACTCCTCACTTTCGCTCGATAACATCATTTTTAATGATGTGACCGTTGAAAACTGGACTTGGGAAGGTGATAATGTATTAGCAGAAGTTCCCACCTTGCAGGCCGGAGACACATTTATTGCAAAAATTGAATACGGCGGAACACCTCCAACCGGTGGATTTTTCTCTGGAATCACCAATGATTATACTAACACCTGGCAAAAAGATGTTACCTGGACACTTTCAGAACCATTTTCTGCCAAGGATTGGTGGCCAAACAAACAGGTTTTAACCGACAAAGCAGATTCTGTTTGGGTTTTCTTAACCACAACTTCCACCGAAATGGCTGGTTCACAAGGCTTATTGACCAATATTAGCGATCTGGGCGACAACCAATTGCGTTACGAATGGAAATCTAATTATCCAATTGCTTACTACCTTATTTCATTCGCTGTTTCTGATTACCAGGAATACAATATTTATGCGAAACCTGAAGCGCTTGAAAACGACAGTATTCTGGTGCAAAATTTTCTTTACGATCATCCAAGCTATCTCAACACCTATAAAGATAATATTGATGCCACGGTGCCGATGATCGAATTATTCTCAGAATTGTATGCGATGTATCCTTTCAAAGAGGAGAAATACGGACATACAATAACGACACTTGGCGGCGGCATGGAACACCAAACCATGAGCACGATGGGCGGTTTTTCATTTGGTTTGGTCGCGCACGAATTGGGCCATATGTGGTTTGGTGACAATGTTACCTGCGCCACCTGGAGCGATATTTGGGTGAATGAAGGCTTTGCAACCTATACTGATTATCTGGCAAATGAAAAATTAATCAGTTGGAATGCCGGACAAAACTTTATGGTTAGCACACAAAATAATGTAATGTCGCAATCTGGTGGAAGTGTTTATGTTCCGCCTTCTGAAGCCACACCCGACAACGTTTGGCGTATATTCAATGGCCGCCTTTCTTATGATAAAGGAGCCGCTATAATTCATGTATTACGCCATGAACTCAATGACGATGACTTGTTTTTTGAAGTCCTAAACACCTATCAGGAAACCTTTAAAGACAGCACAGCCACCGGCGACGACTTCAGGATGATTGCTGAACAGGTTTCGGGAATGGACTTTGAGCAATTCTTTAATCAATGGTATTATGGTCAGGGGTATCCAAGGTACGATATTGAATACTATATGTTTGAGAACACTTTCAATATGTATGTAACGCAAACCACCTCATCGCTCACACCACTTTTCCAGATGACCATGGACTATAGGTTAACCTTTGACGACAATAGTGATACAACCATTCGGCTGTTTCAGGGAAGCAATTTGGAGCATTTTGCCCTCGAACTTGGAAAACAAGTTGTGAACGTGCAAGTTGACCCTGACAACTGGACTTTTGAGCGCGTAAATAGTTTAGTTGTTGGCACAAATGAGGAACTAAAAAGCGAGAACTATTTCAGTGCCTATCCTAATCCCATAACAGACGTTTTGAATATTGTTTTCACCAGTGAACATCAAGCAAGCACTGCAGTTCTGCATAACTCAGCCGGCCAAGTTTTGCTTAGCCAATCACTAAATTCTATCAATAACCAATTGGATATGAGCAAGCTTCCAAAAGGGATGTATTTCCTCACGGTAAGCAATGAACATAACAGCTATACACGAAAATTGGTGAAGTAACACACTACACACACGTTTACTAAAGAACAAATAGATTTTGCCTAGTTTAAAACAAGAAACACTTCCTGTTTTAGGCTGGGCATCTTCAAAATAAAGCTTATGATGTTTTAGTACCTTTGCAGCCCAAAACACAAAAGTTTATGTCAGAAAATATCCGGGTACGTTTCGCACCAAGCCCAACAGGACCGCTTCATATAGGCGGAGTGCGCACTGCTTTATACAATTACTTATTTGCTAAAAAAGCCGGCGGAAAAATGATTCTCCGCATTGAAGATACCGACCAGACACGTTTTGTGCCAGGCGCCGAGCAATATATTATGAACGCCTTTAAATGGTGCGGCATTCAGTTTGATGAAGGCATTAACGAAGGTGGAAAATACGGCCCTTATCGCCAAAGCGAACGCAAAGGTATGTATGCCGATTTTGTGGAACAACTGCTAAAATCAGGTAATGCCTATTACGCCTTTGACACCGCCGAAGAACTCGATGAATATAGAAAAGCTGCTGAAGCCGAAAAACAGACTTTTATTTACAATGCCGAGAGCCGCAAAAAGCTCCGCAACAGCTTGAATATGTCAGAGGCTGATGTGCAAAAACTGATTGCCGATGGCACACCTTATGTCGTGCGCTTCATGATACCGGAAAATACCAGCGTTGAAATGAACGATATTATCCGCGGTGCGATCAGCGTAAAATCTGAAACACTGGACGACAAGGTTTTATATAAATCCGATGGCATGCCTACCTATCATCTCGCCAATATCGTTGACGACCACCTGATGGAAATCACCCATGTTATTCGTGGCGAAGAATGGCTGCCTTCCTTGCCACTTCATGTGCTTTTGTATCAAGCTTTTGGTTGGGAAATGCCGCAGTTTGCGCACCTTCCTTTGCTGCTAAAGCCCGATGGCAATGGCAAATTGAGTAAACGCGATGGCGACCGCCTGGGCTTTCCGGTTTTCCCTCTACAATGGAAAGACCCTA
>CAZOEV010000342.1:0-3857 GCA_964578915.1 uncultured Lentimicrobiaceae bacterium | reverse complement strand
CGCCTCCGCTGCAATGGATTATGCCATTGATTTTCTGACGATACTTTTCGATGATGGGTTTCATCACGGGAGCGTAGGTGCGCGTGGTTGCCAGCACCAGTTGTCCGGCATTTATGCCTTCAACTTCAGTAGGATCGGTTAGTTTATGCTTTCCGCTATAAATCAGGTCGTAATTGATTTTAGGATCAAAGCTTTCCGGGTATTTTTCAGCGAGATATTTACTAAAAACATCGTGCCGGGCAGAAGTAAGTCCGTTGCTGCCCATGCCACCATTATAGTTGCTTTCGTAGCTGGCCTGGCCAAAAGAAGCCAAACCAACAATAACATCGCCGGGCTGAATATTGGTTTCTATCACCTGATCGCGCTTGATGCGGGCTGTTACGGTGCTGTCAACGATTACGGTTCTTACCAGATCGCCAACATCTGCCGTTTCGCCTCCGGTGAGGTGGATTCCGATTCCCTGATTTCGGAGGTTTTTTAGAAATTTTTCTGTGCCATTAATCAATGCGGCAATTACTTCGCCGGGAATTTGGTTTTTATTGCGACCGATCGTCGATGACAAAAGCATGCCATCGGTAACGCCTACGCATAATAAATCGTCGGTATTCATCACGATAGCATCCTGCGCAATGCCTTCCCACACGCTCAGATCGCCGGTTTCTTTCCAGTAAAGATAAGCTAGTGCTGATTTTGTGCCGGCGCCATCGGCATGCATAATATTGCAATAATCGGGATCATCACCCAGAATATCCGGGATAATTTTGCAGAAAGCATTGGGATAAAGTCCTTTATCCAGGTTTTTTATAGCGTTGTGTACATCTTCTTTTCCGGCTGAAACACCGCGTTGCTGATAGCGCTGATCACTCATGTTTATTTGAATATCAGAGTTTTTTTCTGCGTATTGAACTCGAAAGCACCAAACTGATTCAACAGTTTTTGACCAAAAGTGAAGTCGTACCGACTGTTGTGGAACACTGTCACTTCTACATTTTCGAGGTTCCGGTTTGCCACACGTAGGTTTTTGAACACGATAACGGCACGGTCAGCAATATTTCCGGCTTCCAGCACACGACTTATCTCGCCTTTGAAATTGTCTTTATTGATAATGCCTTCATTAAGCAGTTCAAGTGCTTTTGTGAGCGAAATGGTTGGCTCAGAACCGCTGTCGTAAACAAACATTTCTGAGTAGCCTTCCAAGTTAAACGGCACCTCAAACAAGCCAGCACTGTTTTGGATAAAAGGCGCTTGGTTGTCTGTTGGATTTAAACGGATAGCGACTTTATCGCTCGCAGCTTGTGCATTTGATTTAGGTACAAAATCTTTGCTCAAAACTTTGAATTCGGTGCGCCGGTTAAGCTGGTGAGCAGCTTCTTTTTTGTCATTGGATTCCAGTGAAGTGATATAATCTTCAGTTAGCGTAGTGCCTTCGTCAAAACTAAAGCCATTTGTGGTAATATTTTTTGTGAGCTTGCGCGGAGCACTTTCTCCATAACCTTTCGCGATCAGCCGTGCGCCATCTATACCTCTGATAATAAGGTAGTCAACAACAGATTGCGCCCTTCTTTGTGACAGCACATCATTGCGTTCGTCAGTATCGCGGCTGTCGGTATGCGAAGCCAGTTCAACGGTGATTGTCGGGTTTTCTTGTAAGGTTTCAATCAGGCCTTGCAACGAGTCTTCATATTGCGGCTTGAGTTCCCAGCGCGCTAAGTCGTATAAAATATCCGGCAACACAATCGGTTCTTCAGGGATGGGTTCGAGGTCGAAATCCTTCACGAAATCGCGGCTAAACTCAACGCCAACGGTTGTAATCACTGCGGTTGCCGTAAAATAATTGTCTTTATCAACTACGATTTCATAAGTCGTATTTTTATTCATCTGGCTGTTTGAAAACAGGAAATAGCCTTTTTCGTTGGTGCGCGTACTCACGCTCATGCCATTTGATCCAACCAATTGTATGGTTGCGCCCGTAACAAATTGTAGCGTTTTAACATCTTTCACGGTTCCTTCGAGGGTAAACAAAACGGGAGGTTCGATAAAGTAGTAAATGTTATCAGTTCCCCGAATATTATCGCGGTTACTGGCCAAAAATCCTCTTTCCTCATCGGGATGAAACATGATGCTGAAATCATCCGCTGTTGAGTTAATAGGATATTTTAGGTTTACGGGTTGTCCCCAGTTTCCGGCGGTATCCACGGTCGTCATAAAAATATCAAGTCCACCCATGCCACCGTGTCCGTTGGATGAAAAATAGAGCGTGGTATCGTTGCGCAGAAATGGGAAAACCTCGCTGCCTTTGGAATTGACAATTGGCCCAATATTTAGCGGACGCGAGAACGGTTGTGATTTGTCATCGCGCAAGGATACCCAAATATCTTTTTTGCCAAAACCACCTTTGCGTTCGGCGGCATAATAGATAATCAATTCGTTTTCGCTGAGCGTTGGATGGCCAACAATATCAAGCGTATCAACGCCAATAATATCTAAGGGAACGGGTTCGCCCCAATTGCGGCCACTGCGGGTGCTTACCATAATCTGGCATCCCGAAATACGTTTTGCTTCGTTATTGCAACGCGTGAAATACATTTTATTGAAGGCGCTGTTCATAAATGGCGCGCCTTCACTGGCTTTGGTGTTTACTATTTCGTTTTCTTCGAGAAGCACCGGAGCACTCCACTCGTCTTTTCTATCGATACGGGAAGTAAACAGATCACTAAAATCGTTTCCGGTATAGCCGTCTTTTTCTTTGCCAGTAGCATTATCGCGGGTTGAGGTAAAGATGATTTCGTTGAAGCTGGAGCTGGCCCAGGCAACACCAAAATCTGATTCCCGGGAGTTGAGTTTTTTAATGGTAGTAAGCTCGTACTTCGATGGGTTTTCCATCCATTCCTGCACCAATGCGGCTGTTTCTGCACCCAGTTTCCCGCGTGGATCGTCTGGTACCGCTTCGGCATACAGCTCATAATAGGTTATGGCGTCTTCAAATTTTTCATTGGTTTTGAGCACTTCGGCAAAATGCAGATATACTTCAGGATTAGTGAGGGGAAAATCGGAGCGAAGCACCCTTTTGTAAGTGGCTTCTGCACGCTTAAAAAGACCGGTAAGTCGGTAGCATTCAGCCATTCTATAGCTTACTCGATTGCGCTCTTCAGGATTCTTTTTTACCCTGTTGTAGGCTTTTTTGTAGGCTTCGGCAGCAATGGTGTATTGTTTTTTGTCGAAGGCTTCATCAGCGTTCTTTGTAGGATTACGTCTTTGCGCAAAGCCATTTGATGCTATACTACTGAAAATGATGAGAATAAGAATACGGGCTACTATCTTCATAGGTATTTGATGTCGGTAATTGCTTATACAACGAAAAAAACGATCAATTATTGATTGTTGGTTTCGTTTCGATTTTAACTGCTTCTGGCGTCTCACTGCCTTGCGCAACAGACTGTTCGTCGGGAAGCGCATGTTCTGCAGGTTTTGGTTTCTTGTGTGTATCCAGCTTGATGTCGTCAATCTTTGCGTCCCTTTCAATACGGTTTATTTCTTTGTTTATCTCGTCCTTAAAACCAGAGGAAGCCCGCTTCATATCATTAATGGTTTTTCCGAGCGTACGCGCCACTTCAGGTAATTTTTTTGGACCTAAAACAACGAAAAGAACTAAGAGTAGCAGGAGTATTTCGCCTGTTCCAAAATTAAAAAATAGCAGTGTCATAGTTGTCCTTTGTTCAGACTACAAAAATAGAAAATATTAGTACATAAAGGGGGAATAGAATTTTATGTAAGCATAATTGACAGTCAGGGCGCGACTGATCCGGCGATGATATACAAGTCGCACCCTGACCTACCCGTCCAGTCAGAGCGCGACT
>CAZOEV010000341.1:0-3862 GCA_964578915.1 uncultured Lentimicrobiaceae bacterium | reverse complement strand
GAATTATTTTGAAGGTTTTATCAAGCAATTTCATAAATACTCCGATTATCGCGTAGAGCCTGAATGTAAACACTTTGGAACCTGCGGCGGCTGCAAATGGCAGCACCTAGATTATAAATGGCAACTCAATTTTAAGCAAAAACAGGTAAAAGATAGCCTGGATCGGATTGCGAAAGTAAGCTATCCTGATATCAGACCAATTTTGGCAGCGCCAGCACCCTATTATTACCGTAATAAATTGGAATATACATTTTCTAACCGCAAATGGTTGACGGATGGCGCGCCTTCTTCGGATAAATCAGCGGAAGAAATGAGCGGTTTGGGCTTTCATTTGCCGGGCATGTTTGACCGGATTCTGGATATCGATCATTGCTATCTGCAAGCTGATCCGTCTAATGAAATCAGGCTTTTTGTCCGCGATTTTGCGCTAGAAAATAAATTGAGTTTTTATAATGTAAGAAACCATGAAGGCTTGCTGCGTAATCTGATAATTCGTAATACCCAAAAAGGGGAGGTGATGGTAATTTTGGTTATTTCAGCTGAAGATGAAGTTGTTATAAATCAGCTTTTGCCAGCCCTAATGACGAAATTCGAGCAAATTACCGCGCTTTTTTATGTGGTAAACGATAAGAAAAATGATGTTATTAACGACCTGGAACTGATTCATGTAGCAGGTGATACAGAATTGATCGAAGAGATGCAATCGCCAGTTGATGGATTTTCAGCCTTGAAATTCGGGATTGCGCCGGTTTCGTTTTATCAAACCAATGCCAAGCAGGCGGAAGCCTTATACAAAACAGCTTTTGAAATGGCAGCTGTTTCCGGCGATGAGAAAGTTTACGACCTCTATACCGGAGCTGGAACTATTGCGCTTTATTTTGCGCGTTTTGTTAAGGAAGTAATTGGTGTAGAGTATGTTGAACAAGCTGTTAAAGATGCCGCACAAAATGCAAAACGCAATGCGATTGGCAATGCAAGTTTTTTTGCTGGTGATATGGCTAAAGTGTTGGATGAGGAATTTGTGGTCGCACATGGCAAGCCGGATATTATTGTAACCGATCCACCTAGGGCTGGAATGCATCCTAAAGTTATTACACAGCTTCTTGCTATTCAGGCAGATAAAATAGTTTATATCAGCTGTAATCCGGCCACACAGGCGCGTGATTTGCAACTGCTTGATGCGCTTTACGAAGTAAAAGCAGTGCAGCCTGTTGATATGTTTCCGCAAACGCAACACGTGGAAAACGTAGTGTTATTGCACAAAAGAGTTTAGTTTAGAAATTCAATTCAGGAAGTTCTTTTTTTAACTGTGCAACTAATAATTCGAGGTTTAGTGATTCAGCTTCGGTAAGGATTTTTGCTTGACTATAAAAAATTGCCCGCTGCCTAAGGTGTTCTTTTACGAAAATATAAAGCTCTTCTGGGCTTTTTTTCGCAATAAGAGGCCGTTTTTTTTTGGCGTGGACCAAACGATTTGAAACCGCCGATGGGCTCATTTTCAAATAAACGGTTAATCCGTTCTCGTTCATCCAGCTCATATTATTATAAAAACACGCCGTTCCGCCGCCAGTTGCGATTATTGTATTTTGAAATAAGCTGGTTTCAAGCAATAATTCCCTTTCCAGGCGCCGGAAAAGTGACTCATCATATTTTTCGAAAAAGTCCGGTATTGTGATCTTATATTTTGACTCGAAAAGTTGGTCAAGGTCTTTAAAATCCCAGTCAAATCTATTTGCAAGCCTTTTGGCGCAGGTGCTTTTGCCTGCGCCCATATAGCCTACAAGATAAATTCTGTTGTTCATTGATTGCCGATTAGGGCGATTTATTTTTTCCTTTTCAGCACGCGTTTTGCAGCTTCAATAATATCGGGTGTGTCTAAACCGTATTTAGTCATCAGCTCTTCTGGCGTTCCACTTTCTCCAAAAACATCTTTGATAGCTACCATTTCAATCGGTAAAGGCATTTTCTGGGCCAACATTTGTGCTACGGCATCACCCAGACCACCATTTGCCTGATGTTCTTCGGCGGTTACTGCGCATTTTGTTTTCTGCAAAGATTGCATCAAAGCTGCTTCGTCAAGCGGTTTGATGGTGGTGATATTGATTACTTCTGCATAGATATCTTCTTTGGCAAGTGCATCGGCTGCTTCCAGGGCTTTCCAAACTAAATGTCCTGTAGCAATGATACTTACGTCAGCTCCTTCTATCAATTTTATCGCTTTTCCAATTTCAAAAGGCGCATCAGCTGGCGTAAAATTTGGAACTTTTGGTCGTCCAAATCTCAAATAGACAGGACCTTCGTAAGCTGCAATAGCTTTAACAGCAGCTTTGGTTTGGTTGTAGTCGCAAGGTACAATCACTGTCATCCCGGGAAGCATGCGCATCATGCCAACATCTTCCAAAATTTGATGTGTTGCACCGTCTTCGCCAAGCGTAATACCAGCATGTGAGGCGCAAATTTTTACGTTTTTATTGGAATAGGCTACTGATTGCCTGATTTGGTCATAAACCCTGCCGGTTGAAAAATTGGCGAAAGTTCCTGTAAATGGAATCAGTCCGCCGATGCTTAGTCCGGCAGCCATGCCAATCATATTGGCTTCTGAAATGCCTGTCTGGAAAAAGCGTTCAGGAAAAGCATCCGCGAAGGCGTTCATTTTTAATGAACCGGTGAGGTCAGCGCAAAGTCCGACAATGTTTTTGTTTTCTTTAGCTACCTCTAGCAGGCCGTCGCCAAATCCTGATCTGGTGTCTTTATGGTTTTGTATCGTATATTTCATGGATAATTTGCTCTAAATCAATAATCTCCTAAGGTTTCTTCAAGTTGCGAAAGCGCTTTTTCTAGCTGCTCATCGTTAGGTGCAATGCCGTGCCATTTGTGCGATCCCATCATATAATCAACACCCATGCCCATTTCCGTCTTCATAAGTAGCAGTTGCGGCTTGCTTTTGCCTGCATTGGTTTTGGCAAGTTGCAAGGTGTTAACAACGGCTTGCATATCGTTGCCATCAAACTCAAATACTTCCCAGCCAAAAGCACGATATTTAGCGGCCAAATCGCCTAGAGGCATTACATCATTCACAGCACCATCAATTTGCTGGCCATTGTAGTCGATTGTAGCAATAAGATTATCCACTTTACGGCTTCCAGCATATAGTGCAGCTTCCCAAATTTGACCTTCCTGCTGCTCGCCATCGCCCATCAGCACATAAACTAATTTGTTGTCATTTAGCAACTTCTTGGAAAGTGCTGCTCCAATGGCGACCGACAATCCTTGTCCAAGCGATCCACTGGCAACCCTAATCCCTGGCAAACCTTCATGCGTTGTTGGATGGCCTTGCAGACGGGAATTTATAGCACGAAATGTGTTTAATTCCTCAATGGGAAAATAGCCTCTGCGTGCTAAAACACTGTAAAATACTGGGCTAATATGTCCATTGGACAGAAAAAACAAATCTTCGTTTTTGCCATCCATTATAAACTGATCTGCATCCAGATTCATCTGATCAAAATATAGTGCCGTTAGAAAGTCGGCACAGCCTAAAGAGCCACCCGGATGACCTGATTGTCGTTTGTGAACCATACGCACAATGTCGCGTCTTACCTGAGAAGCAATATTTTTTAAATTTCCAATTTCAGCCATAGATTTAATCTAGCAATAAGTGAAAAATAATCGTGAATTTTTATAGGGACAAAAGTAAGGAAAGTATCCTTGATGGCAGAAGAAAAAGAAAACAATACCACATGCTGGTGGTGTGAAAACTACTTAAAAAGGAATGCCCTTGAGGTATATGCAATTTGTAAAAACAACTAAAACAAATTACACCTCAAGGGCATCAAGTTCGAACTTATAAAAACAACCAACC